>NZ_CFIGVI010000011.1:0-90212 GCF_984588085.1 Wandonia sp. | reverse complement strand
ATAGCCAAAACGTTGTGTGTCATTAGAGAACTATGAAATTTGAGATTATACAAAAGCAAAACAGAGACTTATTAGAAGAACATGCAAAGTCTTCAATTAACTTCGGATTTTTAGGAAGGAATGAGCTTTATGTGGCTATCGGATTTTTTATAGTTGGCTTCATAATTTCGTTACTATTTGTCGATAATCGTTTAGTTGGAACACCATTTATGGTGATTGGACTATTTGAGATAATCAAATACCCAACCCGTGAAAAAAGGTGGGTAAAGAAAAAAGAAAAGGAGAAGTTGTTTGATAAAGAATTAGAATTTGAGATTTCTGATGATAAGTTGAAAATTTCTTTCGATGAAATATCAAAAACTCATCAATTTGATAGCATGAGACAATGCTTGATTTCTGAAACTGGACTTCTTTTCAAAATTTCATGGAGTGAATATTACTATATTTCCTTTAAATCAATTGAGAGTGATCAATTAAAATTAGACTTAATAGATCATTTGAAAAAGAAATTCGAACAAGGAAGAATAAGAGGAAAACAAACTGTTGAATTTCAAGAAAGAGGTTGATGAAATACCGAATGAAATTTGGGATTATGAATTTATCGACAATCACGAAACTGGGGCTGCAATAAGGCAAAATCGAATAGCTTACTTAACAAACTTGGTGTGATAAGTCGGACTTACAATGATAATTATATCACTATTTATGACAATAAGGGAAATGTTGTCCATAAAGGAAAAAAATGCCCATAACATTAAATGAGTAAAAGCGCCAAAAGTACTATATTCGTTGGGTGAATGTGCCTATTTTCGAACCGATAGCAACAATTTGAAAAATTATGATTGAATCGAAATTTTAGGAAATTTCCCAAGAATTGAATGGTAATTACCAACATGAAACAAAAAAATATAATGGAGGTATGGGAGCTCGGTTGCCTGTGACCCTCCATCGATTAGACATTGACTACAATGGAAGTAGCATAAACATTAGGTACGAATTTGGGAATTTTAATCTCGGGGAATTTTTGTGTACAATCAAATCAGGAAAAAGAATTCCTGACTTTAAAATTGAAACAAGAAGTAATCTAGGCAGATTATTTACAAAAGGTAGGAATCCCTGGAAAATTAAATGCTCTGATGGATTATTGGCTGAAAAAATCAAGCTTTTTCTAAAGGAAACTGACCTCGAAAAAATCGTACAGGAAACGTCATTTGAACCTTTCGTAATTGGTGAAACAGATCAAACTGGATTCAATGTAAAAATGCAATTTTACTTGGGCTTTGAGAACAAAGAAGAATCAATATTACCAATCATTAATTTTTATAAAAAAATGATTGATCACCTTAATTAACAAAGAACGGTAGCTTCGCATGTTGAAGCCAATACAGGAAGAAAGATTCATAAATGATAAAGGTGATTTTATAAATAGACAACAAGGACTTGTAGTTAGCAATAGACTACTTAAACTAGTAAAGAATTATAAATTACCCGAACATTACATATATGATTTACCTTTACTGAAGAAAAGGATAACTTATGATGAATACAGCTATATCTTATTCGAACAAGGTAGAAATTCAACTGACAGTGATGTTCGGCTAATAATGGAAAAGTATACATCAATAGTATGCGTTTCGGAAAAAATAATGGAAGATATTTGTAACTCTGGAATTAAAGGGTGTAAGTTCACTCAAATAAATTAAGGTACATAACATCAACTAAAAGACCTGTAATAGGTCTGCGTTTACTATTTGAAAACCGTTATAATTAAGTGTTAAGATTTGTATGAAATGAAAGCAGCAAAAGAACTCAAAAAATATTTAGAAAAAATCACGAAAAGAGGAGATTTAAACATTGTATCTTGTGAAATCCGAGATAAGGTAGATCGAGAAACTTTAAAAGGGTTTAAAGGTAAAATCCCTGATGATCTATTATCCTTCTATTCTGTCATGAATGGATGTTATCTGCTCTCGTCTTTTGCTAATAATTCAAGTCTCGAGGTTGGGATCAATATTCCTCCTATCGAAGATCTAGGGAAATTTGAAACAGCCTCTGATGAATATAACTTTGACGAAGGATTAAAGATATTATTGTTTGAATGGATTGAGGGACAATATTCTCCATTTTTCTATTGCCTCCCGGAGGATGAAACGGATTTAGAGAAAGCCAAAATAATCACAGCTGTTTCAGCAAGAGAAAATGAATATACTGTCATTGCCGATAACCTTGCATCCTGGATCGAATTAGCTATTGAGAATGGTCTCGCTTTGGGCTGGGGAAATCCCACTATTTATAAGGAAGAAATTAAAAAAATTAAAGCCCTGTTTGATGCTCCACCGGAAAAAAGAAGAGTTTTATTGCCAGGTACAAGAGTTTCAACAAAGCAGGGGGCTATTCATAGAGGGAAGGTCATTCGGCAATACATGTCTAAAGAAAAAGACGTTTATGGTCGTCAGGATTTTACTTTAGTTGAATTTGATATAGGCGAAACCTACTGGATGGATTCTGGTGACTTGAAAATAATATCAAGTAAAAAAGATTACTACGAATCCCTTATAATCAACCCTAAAGAATCATTGATAGCCTTAAGTAATATGAAGGCAGAAGACTCGATTGTTTCTCTTGCAAAAATAGCAATGAGTCAAGATCAATACTTTGGGTTTGGAATAGATCATGAGACTCTTCCTTCTTACCCGTGTGATTCAATTCGCTTTGTTCAATTATTCACAACACTTACTCTTGAAGAATCTTCTGAAATCATCCTCACAATTTGTAATAACTGGATCGAAAATGTGACAGATAATTATACGGAAATGCAGCCATTAACCGTTGATGGTTCGGAGTACCATAAAAAAGATGATCACATTGTTGAAAAGAATTATTCTTATGAATACATGTTAGAAAACTTATTAGGCTGTTTGATCTATCTCATAGCACGGGAGCGATACATGTTGAAAGAAGACTTTTCGTATGCTGATGAACAAAAAAAGAAACTCAAAATTACTTTGGAAAAACTAATGGGTATACACGAAAAACAAAATGCGCATAATAGGATTTATCCGGAACCTGATCGGATTGAAAATTTATACACTTCTGATAATATTACTTTAGGACAAGTTCATGCGGTTGAAGACTGGCAAACAAAAATGGGGATTAGTGATTATCCCTATATTGTTTGTCTCTAGAATAAATGAACAAGCACAACACGACCTAAATAAAACGTTATGCATCATTTGAAGAAATCGAAAGAATTTCAAGCGGATTTAGTCTATTGGTAATGAAATTTGACACAAGTGACGATAATCCAAAATTCAATGAATCCGTATGAAGTGGCGAATGTTCTGATAAAAAGGGAATCGTTGTCTATTATTCAAACAGATGTCCTTTTGCTGAATTTCACGTTAAAGAATCGTTGGTAGAAACGGCAGAAAACAGAAATATACCATTAAAAGTGATTAAGCTGAAAACTATGGAAGAAGCACAAAATGCTCCAAGTCCTGCGACAATTTTCAGCCTATTTTTAGATAGAACGTTTATGACCACAGACTTGAGCGTATGTACGGACAGTCGTTTCGATAAAGTGTTTGACTATTACATTAATATCCTTGCCAAATCAAGGGAAAATTTAAGAAAATTAGCGAAAGGCCAAAATATTTGATATATGCGAAGAAATAACAGATAGAAACTTTTTAAAATCACCTGAATCATTCTTAAATTGCAAGTGAACCGTAGGGTACAATATAGACAACAGGCGTTGGAAAATGAACAATATAGAAATCAGATTAGCGAATAAGGAAGATGCTCAGTTTATAGCTCTTCTTGGAAGAATTACATTTACCGAAACTTTCGGACATTTTTTTAGAGATAAGCAAGATTTATTGAATTATTACAATTCAACATTTTCAGTTGAAAAAATTGAAAATGGAATTACCAAACCAAATAATATTTTCTGGATAGCTTTTGAAAACCGATTACCTGTTGGTTACGCAAAACTTAAATTGAATTCCAAATCAGAATTTTCCGACTCGGAAAGCACTTGCCAACTTCAAAAAATATACGTTTTGAAAGATTTTTTGTCAATGAAAATTGGATTTGAATTACAAAATAGACTCTTGGAAAAAGCCAAGGAACTGGAATTTAAAGAAATTTGGCTTTCTGTACTAAATAGCAATGAACGAGCTATAAGCTTTTACAAGAAAAGTGGATTTGAAAAAATTGGTGATCACGACTTTCAAATTGGGAAAGAAAATTTTGAGTTTATTGCAATGAAGAAAATAATACAAAACACTGTGACTAACATAGTATAACCGCAATTACGGCGGATTCGACTACGTTCGAATCCACTCGGGATTGTTAACATCTGTGTTAAACGAAAATGAACACAGATAAATCCGTAACTGACGGTTGGTTATACAACAATGTCCCCCACAATTTAAACATAGAAATATAGAGCAATTGTAAGAGAAGAAATGAAGAACATAAAAATATATGGAGCAAGACAGAACAACCTAAAGAACCTAACGTTAGAAATTCCTAAAAATAAAATCACAGTTTTTACCGGAGTTTCCGGTTCGGGGAAATCATCTTTGGTTTTTGAAACCATTGGGGCAGAAGCGCAGCGCCAAATCAATGAAACCCAGAATAGTTTTGCCAGAAACCGGATGTTGCGGTTTGGAGTAGCTGATGTAGATAAAATAGAGCACCTCAATGTTCCCGTTATCATCAACCAAAAACGTTTAGGCGGAAATGCGCGCTCTACTGTCGGAACAGCAACAGACATTTACGCTTCATTGCGATTACTTTTTTCAAGAATGGGGAACCCTTTTGTCGGTTATTCAAATGTGTTTTCTTTTAATCATCCGCAGGGAATGTGTTCTAGTTGTAATGGTTTAGGCGTGATCAGCAGTATCAATATTCAAACATTATTTGATAAAACCAAATCATTGAATGAAGGAGCCATTCAATTTCCTACTTTTCAACCTGGTGGCTATCGTTGGTTGCGCTATGTGAATTCAGGGTATTTTGATAACGACAAAAAACTGCAGGATTATACAGATGAAGAATGGGATTTATTGCTCCATTCAGCAGAACATAGGCCAAAGAATCCTTCCAAGGATTGGGGGAAAACAGTGAAGTATTTAGGCGTTTTACCAAGAATTGAGAGAGGTTTCCTGAATAAGAATTCGAAAGAGGAAAAACGGCGGAAAACGGATTTACAGAAAATTATTACCACCGAAATTTGCCCTCACTGTTTGGGTAAACGATTGAATGATAAAATTTTGTCTTGCAAAATTAAGGGCAAAAATATTGCCGATTGTAGTTCTCTATCGATTGATGATTTACTTTCATTTATTCAATCTATTTCATCCGAAACTTACCAGAGCGTAATCAACGAACTGACAAAAAAACTGCAAAATCTGGTTACCATTGGTCTTCAATACCTGACTTTAGACAGAGTGACCACAACCCTTTCAGGTGGCGAATCGCAACGGATTAAAATGGTAAGGCATCTGGGTAATAGTTTAGAAGACTTGTTGTATATATTTGATGAACCAAGCATTGGACTTCATCCGAAAGATTTAGACAATATCTCGCAAATCATTAAGCAAATAAAGGCAAAAGGGAATACCGTTCTTATTGTTGAACACGACCCGGATTTGATAAAAATCGCTGACCACGTGGTAGATTTAGGCCCACTTTCGGGCGTAAATGGTGGAGAAATTATTTATGAAGGTAATTTTCAAGACTTAAAGAATTCAAAAGGTAAAACAGGACACTATTTTTCGCTTAAAAGGGAGATTAATCAAACCCCAAGAGAGGTAAAGGACACGATAAAAATCGCGGAAGCCAATTTATACAATCTAAAAAATGTATCGGTTGAAATACCTGTAAACCTCTTAACTGTTGTAACCGGTGTTGCCGGATCAGGGAAAAGTACGCTTATTAGCAAGGTGCTACCAAAGCAACACCCCAAAACGAAAATTATTGATCAATCGCCAATTAGAGGCAGCTCAAAATCTAATTTATTGACCTATTTAGGTCTTTCGGACAAAATAAGACGCCTATTTGCTAAGGCTAATAACGTGAGTAGTAAACTTTTCAGCAGTAATAGCGAAGGAGGTTGTACAAACTGTAACGGTCTTGGAATAAAGAAAATAGATTTAGCCTTTATGGATGATATAGAAGCTCCTTGCGAAGTTTGCAATGGTAGTGGTTTTCAGCCAAAAGTATTGAACTACACCTATCAAGGCAAGAATATTACGGAAGTCTTAGACCTGACCACTTTAGAGGCGAAATCGTTTTTTAATGACAACGACTTTATGAAGGAATTCGATTTATTAATCGACTTAGGCTTGGACTACCTAACACTCGGCCAACGGTTGAACACTTTTTCAGGTGGCGAAAGACAACGGTTAAAGCTAACAAAAGAACTTGATAATAAGGATAATATAATCGTATTGGATGAACCGAGTACAGGATTGCACCCGTCTGATACTGAAAAATTAATGCTGATACTCAACAGGCTTGTTGACCAAAAAAACACGATCATTGTTATTGAACATAACTTAGATATTATTTCCAAAGCCGATTGGATTATCGATATGGGCTTAGGTGCAGGAAAATATGGAGGAAAAGTAATATTTGAGGGAACGGTAGAAAAATTAGTGAATCACAAAACGTCAGCAACTGCTGAATATTTACGAAAATACCTGGAAAATTAAAACGGCAGGTAATAATGTATATAAAAAATAGCGATGTAGGCGCTAACCTGAATCGTTTCGGTATGATAGGTAAATGTCTTAACTATAGAGGGATATGTTCTTGATTTCCGCTGCTTTTCATATACAAAACCGATAGTAAACATTAAGAAAGATACATCATGAGTGGAAATATTGTTTTAAAGATGTCAATTGTAATTTTCTTGATAGCAATAGCATCTTGTTCAAATAAAAGCGAAGAACTCAACAAAGCTATTGAAAATCTAAAAGTTGCTTATTCCGATTCTTTATATTTTGAAATCAGTGAGAATATAGACTCTACATTTACACATCACCAAAGCTTAGTTCTTTGGTATTGGGATGATAGCACTGTAACGTTTACTATAAGACCCGACTCATTAAATATTCAAGGGGATCGACCTTGGATGGCAGTTGTTAACTCAGAAGTTGGAAACACAAGTATTACTTATAACGGTGTAGAACATGGGGCTATTGAGTACATAACGTATTCGGAAAGTATTAAATTGGGTCTTATGTTGAATAGATCAGACACGACATTAGCATTATTAAGAGTAGTTTCGGATTCAACTCCGGAAATAATACCAAGTTCAGGTGTCATGATTAGAAATAAATAACGGGTGAAAACCGTTACCAGTAAGTATAACAAGATGACAATAGGTGAAAAATAAAGTCCTGATATTTAGAATACTGCTTACAGTAATAATATGCTCTATTATTATCATTTTCAAGATAAAAACAGACGGCAATAATGAAAGTGCAACAGACAATAAAGTAGAAGTTGAAAATGATAAAATCAAAAAATGCGAACAGTATTTAAAAAAATTAGACAGTGTTAACCTATCACTTGAATGGAAACTTCTAAAATGTGGTCTTTGGCAGAATAAGCTGGGTGAAATTGGATTTAAAACCAACCGTGTTATTTGCTCAGACGGACAAGTAATTGCAGAAGCCTATATTACAAAGTTTGGATTTGACGAAAATCCACCGTTAAAAGATATAATTGATACAACAACATTTAGAGAACTCGGTAACACCTACTATAAAGACAAAAACCATATCTATCACCATTATGGAATGTCTGATGGTGGTAGCTTTTATATATTTGAAAAAGCTGACTACCAAACTTTTCAAATTCTTGGAGATTGCTACGCAAAAGACAAAAACCATATCTTTGAAATGCGGTCGGGCATTTTAACAAATGTTGACTATAAAACATTTAAAACTAAAAAGGGATTTACAGGATGCGTTGCTAAAGATAAAGACGGTTATATCATATGGGGAGAAAGGGTTAATGTAAGTGAAATAGATGACGAATACCTTAAAAAAGCAATTGAAGAATTTGAAAACGAATAATGTCAGCAGGGAGCAGCCGTTTTTCAAAAGCCGGGGGCGTACTTCTTACGATAGTGAAGTGTTAAATTCAAGCTTAGTAAATCTAATGAAGTTTAGTGATGAAAAAAACGCCTTCGAAAAGCGGCAAACCGTTACCAGCCATTAAAAGAAACTAGCTAATGAAGATTATACGTATTCTGATATTATTTTTCATTCCTTCCATAACATTTGGACAGGAAGTAGACACACTTTCTTTTTACTCAAAAGCATTCAATGAAGAAAGGACTGTATATGTTTACAAACCAGAATTTTACAACTACAAATCGGATTCTGTAAAACTTCCTGTAATATATCTGCTTGATGGACAGCACAAGTGGTTCGTTAAACCAACTATTTCTGATATTCAGTATTTACGATTCACCAAAGAAATGCCAAGTGCTATTATTGTTGTAATTCCATTAAAAGATAGAATTAAAGAATGCGCTATTGTAGATTTAAAAACAGAGTTACCATTAGATAAATTTATAACCGAAGAACTTGACGAAGAATTAATAAGATATAATCCAAGTGAGTTTAAAATAATTATAGGACACTCTTTTTCAGCATCATTTTCACTCTATTCATTTTACAAGCATCCAGACTATTACACTTCTGTAATTGCAAATTCACCTTATGACCAAATGGAACTGCTTGTTGAAGGATTTGAACAATCGAAAGTAATAGATAAGTCAAAAATTTCAATCTCAATAGGTGGTGTCGATAAAGATCTTGCACACAGAAAGAAATACGACAAACTAAAAATTGAATTCTCATCATTTTTTGACTCGATTATTACTTTTGAAGCTAATTATTCGGCTCACAATTCTGTTCCCATTGTGGCAATGCCTACTTTACTGACAAAAGTATTTGAAGATTATAGAAGTCGCTACTTTGAAATTGCTAAAGTAGATATGGAGTATAAGCTAATAAATAGGCCAGGTTCAATATCTGAAGAGTTGAATAGAATAGAGATTGCTTCAAAAATTGGAATTTACGATTATCCACCTGAAATTTCGGATATAAACGGAATTGCTTCCCGCTATTGGAACAATGAACTTGAAGAATATGCTGCTAAAATTTATGAATTTGGGTTAAAATATTATCCCAGTTATTATGAATTCTACCTTTCACTTTATGAGTTAACACGAAATAAGGACAAGGTAACGTCAAGAAAACATCTGGAAAAGGCAGAACTTCTTTTAAAAACAGTCGAAAACAACTGGGAAGGGAAACGTGAAATTATTGAAGAAATTGAAGCTGAAAAAATAAAAAACGGTTGGTAACATTATATATAAAAAATAAGTAGTAATTCACTGATTTCAATGGTTGTAACATGTTTAATCTTCTTGTTAATTGAAAGTTTTGTGCTTCGAAATTGCTTACTTTTCATATACCAAACGTTGTGATACATTAAACATAACCAAAGAAATCATTGAAATCGACTAAGACCAAATATGAAAATAATTGGCAAGATAAATCTTTTAGAAAATCTAGAGAACAACTATTGGGGCGAACCCGGGTTAGGCGAATATCTGATTAACCAGTACCTATGTCTAAATAGATTATATTCAATCTTTCAATGCATATTTGAAGACTTTTTTTCATTCGACATATTTTGGTAAATTCGCGGAAATAAATTTAACGATAACTAAAATGAAAACTATCATCTTAAGCGCATTTCTGATTACAACTTCGGTTGTATTTGGTCAGTCGCTCGAACCATTGTACTTGGAGCAATTAATCAATACTGATGTCCCTACAGATCAACATGAAACAGCTATTACTTCAGACGAAAATGATAATTACATTATTGTTTGGACAGCAGGAGCATGGAATGGTGGAAATGTCATCGCTCGTAAATTTGGAAGTGATCATGTTGCAACGTCAAATGAGATTACTATCAAAGGTTCAGCTGCATCAGATATTCGAGTTGAATACAAGGGAAATGGAACCTACATAATTTCATATATCGAAAGCGGTGGAGATTTAAAATTTGTAACACTTGACGATCAAAACACCTTAGGAACTGAGGTAACTGTAGCTAGTTCGATTGACCAATATGATTTCGACGTAAAAGGTGATTCTTTAGCTTGGCTTTATCGTTACGATGGAGGAGATGATCAGTTATATCTTCGTGGATATAATATGAATACGAACGGGTGGATTAATACAGAAGTATTAGCGACTGAGGATCTATCTAACAGGTATTCCCAACCTAACGTTGTTTACCATCCAGATGGCAGAATGACCATCATTTATCATTATTACATCAATACATCTGGATGCTGTGATTTTGATCGTAGAGTAATGAGAAAGTCCTTTAATGCTAACTATCTAGCTGAAATTCCTGAATATTCCATCTGGACAGTTGATTCTGAACAAAATGTTGGAAATGACTTACATGCTGAAGGAAATGTTAACAGCGAAGTAATCGTTACAACTACCCATGGAACTACTGCTTCGCAACGTTTTATGAGGTTATGGATGTTAGATGCGTCTGGAAATTTAATTGTAAACAATGACATCCTTCATTCTGGAGGTGATTGGTTTGGTAAAATTGAAGGGCAACTATATGATAATGGTGATTTTGTTATTACTAAAGGAATTAGAATAGGTGGATGGAATGACCCAAATGATAGTGAAGCATATGTTATCTATGGAAAAAACTTTAATGAGTCAAACAGTGGATTATTACTTATGAATTCTACGAGCTCAGGTCCGCAAGAATTTTGTTCAGTAACGAAACTTTCTGACGGAAACTTTGTTGCTGCCTGGTCAGGTAATGGATTTCAAGGAGACACTCAGGGGGTATACTCTAGAGCATATAGTGCTGTAGCCTTCCCAGGTGTTGGTTTTGAAACTACTGGAAATTATGAGGTTGCAGAAACAGGAACGTCAGTTTCAATCAGTCTTAAATTAAACACACAACCTTCGCAAGATGTTGTTGTTGAATTGACAAATCCTAATATGAGTGAAATCTCATTAAGTCAGACTTCATTTACATTTACTAATTCTAATTGGGATCAAACTCAGAACTTAGTTGTAACTGGTCTTGACGATGTAGTAGATGATGGTAATATACAAGTAAATGTTTCAGTAACGACCATGAACTCAACAGATACAGAATACAGTTCTTTGGCTGATGCAACGTTAGGAATAACAAACCTCGACGATGATGCTACATTAACAATGCCTGGAACTCAAACTTTTTGTAAATCTTTAGGAATGTCTGGTGTTAACGCGTTAATTACCAATAATGGTTACGCAATCCAGTCTGTAACAGCTAGCAGTTCAGATCAGGCAGTCGTTGACAACTCTGACATTACTGTAAATGATCTTGGCGCGGGAAGTTACGAAGTTGTGATTGCTAATTTAGATAACAATACAACTGGTACAGCAACCATTACATTAACAGCAAATGACGGTACGTTCAATTACTTAGGTGATTTCGACGTTACAACAACAGGTGTTAACTTCAGCGTAAATGCTACTGCAACAGAAATTTGTGAGGGTGATGAAGTTACTCTAACAGCTTCTGGTGCTCAAAATATTTCTTGGGATAACAATGTTACAAATGGTGTTGCATTCTCGCCTTCTTCTACAATGACTTATACAGTTTCTGGTGATGACGGAGGTGGTTGTCAGGGGTCTGAACAGGTAACAATTACGGTTAATGCGGCTCCAGCAACACCTACAATCACATTATTCGGCGGGCAATTAATCTCTAGCGCAACGACTGGTAATCAATGGTATTTTAACGGGACCCTCATCCCAACTGAAACAGGTCAAACAATTGACCCTGTAGAAGATGGTACTTATATGGTTGAAGTAACCGAAAATGGTTGTTCTAGTCAATCAGATACATATAACTATTCTGATAACTATTCTGAATTAGGTGTTGACTTTGAAACTACTGGAAATTATGAGGTTGCAGAAACAGGAACGTCAGTTTCAATCAGTCTTAAATTAAACACACAACCTTCGCAAGATGTTGTTGTTGAATTGACAAATCCTAATATGAGTGAAATCTCATTAAGTCAGACTTCATTTACATTTACTAATTCTAATTGGGATCAAACTCAGAACTTAGTTGTAACTGGTCTTGACGATGTAGTAGATGATGGTAATATACAAGTAAATGTTTCAGTAACGACCATGAACTCAACAGATACAGAATACAGTTCTTTGGCTGATGCAACGTTAGGAATAACAAACCTCGACGATGATGCTACATTAACAATGCCTGGAACTCAAACTTTTTGTAAATCTTTAGGAATGTCTGGTGTTAACGCGTTAATTACCAATAATGGTTACGCAATCCAGTCTGTAACAGCTAGCAGTTCAGATCAGGCAGTCGTTGACAACTCTGACATTACTGTAAATGATCTTGGCGCGGGAAGTTACGAAGTTGTGATTGCTAATTTAGATAACAATACAACTGGTACAGCAACCATTACATTAACAGCAAATGACGGTACGTTCAATTACTTAGGTGATTTCGACGTTACAACAACAGGTGTTAACTTCAGCGTAAATGCTACTGCAACAGAAATTTGTGAGGGTGATGAAGTTACTCTAACAGCTTCTGGTGCTCAAAATATTTCTTGGGATAACAATGTTACAAATGGTGTTGCATTCTCGCCTTCTTCTACAATGACTTATACAGTTTCTGGTGATGACGGAGGTGGTTGTCAGGGGTCTGAACAGGTAACAATTACGGTTAATGCGGCTCCAGCAACACCTACAATCACATTATTCGGCGGGCAATTAATCTCTAGCGCAACGACTGGTAATCAATGGTATTTTAACGGGACCCTCATCCCAACTGAAACAGGTCAAACAATTGACCCTGTAGAAGATGGTACTTATATGGTTGAAGTAACCGAAAATGGTTGTTCTAGTCAATCAGACACATATAACTATTCTGAATCAGGTGTTGGTTTTGATGAGCTGACGAATGAAACATCTATTTATCCAAACCCTGCAAATAGCCTTATTTATTTTAATAATGTAGAGGCTAACAGCAATATTCAAATATTTGACATCACAGGATCGCTTGTGATAGCTACAAACATTGATCAAGTAAAGACTAGTGGTTTAGATGTTTCTAGATTAAATCGTGGAACATACTTCATTGAAGTGAGATCCAATTACCGAAAGTCAATTGTAAAAATGATTAAAAAATAATCGATCTGAATAAATTAAAGGGAGGCGAAACGGTCTCCCTTTTTTTGTCATTTATGGATACTAAAAAACTTGAACCTTAAGGATGAACTGTGGTAAAATCCAAGAAAAAAATCCCTTATTTTTTCAAAAATAAGGGATTTACACTTCGGTAATTTTCATCATAAACCAATCCTGATTTAGCAATAGCGAAGGCTTGTTTAATTAACTCATTGGCCACAGCTATTAACGCTAGTTTTTTCGATTTTCCTTTTACAATTATTCTTTGGTACAATTCGCGACAAGCTTTGTTGGTTTTACAAGCGTTGAAACTACACATAAATAGTAAATTCCTAATTTTCGGATTCCCTTATTTACTGATTCTAGAACTGCCTCTAACACTGCTTCCTGATGATTTTTCTGTTGGAGATAAACCAAAATAACAAATGAGTTGTTTAACCGATTCGATTTTTTCAAATCCTTCGGTCAGTATGAGCATAAATACAGCTGTGCTTTCGCCTATTCCAGGCATACTTTGGAGACGCGAATACAAATCTGGATAGTTCTCTTTAATGAGTTTTTTAAGTTTTGCTTCTAGAAAATTCATTATTTCGTTTCGATTTAAAGAACGAGACTACTTGAATTCAACAACCTTAAAACAGACTTTATGTCCATTGTATATAAAGAATAGCGGTTTAGTCGTATAAAACAAAAGAAAATGTTATAACCGCAATTACGGCAGATTCGAATACGTCCAAATCCACTCGGAATTGCTAACACCGGTTCTAAACTGAAAATCATTATCTTTAATCCCGTGACGGTTATACAAAACCCTTACGGGCAATTACCTAAAACCTGAAAAGAAATAGTATATGAATACTTACGCTGACAAAACCAACAAGAAAGAGAACCAGTTGTTTTCTGCCGCTACACCTCACAAGAAGAACGATAGTAAGTCTATTTTTCAACTTGTCGATAATAGACCTGAAGCAGTTGCTCAACGGAAATTGCGGGAGGTGGCAAATAGTAGCTCTCAAGTGAAACAACTTATAGCTTCTCAGAATATATCAAACCGCCAACCGAATAAACAGCATTTTGAACCACAAAGTACTGGGCTAATCCAAAGAAAAAAAGACAAAGCAGTTTATGATTTTGGAGACAAAGGAGATGGAAAAACATCAACGAAAGTAATAGATCAAAAAGAAGGCGGTCGCGGTCTTTTTAAATATCAGTATAAAGATAATGGTTATGTAATTGATACTTTTAACGGAACAAATATTGCAGATAATAATATCGCGAATGGAACGATATATCAAGGAATTAATACACCTAATATTACTGTTAAGGTAGCTAGTCATGATTTAAAAAAACAATATGGTAATACTCCGGCATTATCAACGAATATAATTGCTAATGGTACGCGTGCACAGCATTTCGCACATGCAGACGCTGCCCATGGCATTGATCGAACGAATAAATACACCTGGCATCACAAACAAGACGTGGGAAAAATGGAATTAATCGATATGAATACACATGGAGCAATGTGGCATTATGGAGGAATTGCAGGATGGGAAGCATCACTTCATAGTGGTGATTCTAATGAAGATGATTAGAATAAGTCGCTGATATATGCGGGGAATAAGGCAAAAGAGAAGCAGTAACAATAACCCTCAATGGATCTTATAGTTCTAGGATTGACGAGTCAAACTGAAAAATTATAGCGTTAGTAATTACGAATAATTAACCAATAAGAATAAGAAGAAGAAATGAAAGGAAAACTTGAGGAGGCAATAAAAAACAAAGATCAGAAAGAAGTAAAAGAACTGCTTGAAGCAGGTGCGGAAGTAAACTCCTCTGTTTTGACTTTGGCAATATATATTAAAAGTATAACTATTATTAAACTCTTACTACCATACTGTGAAGATGTAAATAAGCCTTGTGAAAACTTGGACGACACGCCCCTAATGAGTGCTGCTTGGAAAGGCTTGAATACGGTTGTAAAGCTATTGATTGAAAAAGGTGCCTCGGTTAATGAAAGGAATAGACACGGACAAACAGCATTGATATTGGCAGCTATGGAGGGAAAGGCAAAAGTAGTAAAAGTATTATTGGAAAATGGCGCGGATCCTACTATTGTTGTAACCCCGCCGGCAGGAAAATTTACTGCTTTAAGTTATGCAAAACATTATGGTTTTACTGCTGTAATAGAGTTATTGGAACAACATAAATAATTTGTACTGGGCTTGATTGATAAATGCTTTTGGAGAGTAGCAGATAGATAGGTGTAAATTCTAAAAATAAATAAAGACAGCTCAACAGTGCCTACACAAAACTAGTTGTTTAGTGATGGGGAGATGTTTTGCTATTAATATTTGTCCGGACCCTGACAATCATAGTAGCAATAATGAAAATACTTTAATACAAAACACGGATGGATAGAGATATGAGACAAAGCGTAATTCTCACAATACTCTCAATTTTCGCAACCGGATTTGCGACAGCTCAAATTGACTCATTAGAGAGGAAGCAATTTGATACGACGGTTGCTCAATGTAAAGACTCAACTTCAGTTGTGCGAAAGAACACTGTTTTTGCTGAAGTTGGTGGGAACGGAGTAATCTACTCGATTAACTATGACAGGTTATTTGATGTCTCCGAAAAATTTAAGTTATCAGGGAGAATTGGGGTTCATTTTACCAATAAATTTCCACTCCGGTATTACAGAACTATTAGCTTTCCAGTAGAATTCTCCGGGTTGTATTCGTTTTATAAAAAGAAACACTTTATTGAGTTCGGATCTGGACTCACTTATCTGAATAGCTTTGATAACGTCACACGACATACAGAAGATATAATCATTCTTGCGTTGCGTTTAGGTTATAGGTTTCAAAGACCAGAAGGAGGATTCTTTATGAAAATTGGATTTGTACCACTTTATGATTGGTTAGTGATTAATCCTGACCCCAATGTTCCACATCACACCTGGCTCTTTTTCGGTGGTTTGGGAATTGGGTATACATTTTAAAACAATACGATTATAAGTTGTATTGAAGAATAAGTGTCTACCAATACTTAAAGGTAGTTAGACATCCGAATACGAAATACGGTTTATATTGCCGAAAAATGCAGTAATCCAGAAGAAAAGGTTTGCCTTCTTATCCGTATTTTTACCGAAGATTGAAATGCGCAAAATATGTCCGGAATAGATAAGCAACTATTTTCTGAATTGTTGGAGATGACCGTTCAACGTCTCGATGAATTACTGGAAGTTGGTGAAACTGTCGTATACAAAAAAGGAGATAAAATTACCTTTCCGAGAAATGTGTGTGATAAATTAGGGGTGATTGTTGATGGGGCTATACGCACTTATGCTGTGAATGATAAAGGACAGGAAATTAGCTACCTGTTACAGGTGAACGGAAGTTTTTTTGGGGATTATAAAAGCTATATCTCCGGTTCGCAATCTGAATTAATTCTTGAGGCTATTCTTGATACGGAAGCTTTACTTTTTGATAAAAAAAGCATTGATGATTTATGCGACAGGGATGTGTTCTGGTTGAAATTCAGTAAAAAAATGTCAGATGTAGCCTTTCTTGAAGCAAAAGAAAGATTAGATGACCTGTTGTTTAATACACCGGAAGAACGTTACAATAACCTTTTGAAAAGATCAGGAGAAGTAATACAGAAAATTCCTCAGAAATATATTTCAACTTATCTGGGAATTACCCCACAGTCGTTAAGCCGTATCCGGAAAAGAATAGGTTAACAGCCGGAGGAATTAATTAACTTAAGTGAACGAATTACAGGTAGGAGAGGACGTAATTTTGTGACAGAACAAATAATACAGTATGTCATGAAGATAGCAATTATAGGTGGAGGAATAGGAGGGCTAACGACTGCTCTGGCTTTGAAGAAAGCGGGAGTGAATTTTAAGTTATACGAAGCGGCTCCGGAATTAAAAGCTGTAGGGGCTGGTATCATTATGGCTAATAATGCACTACAGGTATTTCGTAAACTGGGGATTCATGAAAAGATTTATGCAAAAGGAAACCGCATAGATGCAATGGATATCACCAAAGGAAATTTTTCTCCTTTATCTTCCGTTCGCTTAGATGCATTTGTCGAAAAATACGGCTTGCAAAATCATGCCATACACAGAGCGGACTTGCACACCATTTTAGTAGAAGCGTTAGGAGAAGAATATATCGAAATTAACCGTCGTTTAATAGATATACAGAAAAAGGAAAACGGGTATCAATTATCTTTTGAAGGAGGAACAGAAGGAACAGCCGATTTCATTATTGGAGCTGATGGAATTCGTTCGGTGGTGCGTCAGAAACTATATAATGAAAATGAGTATCGGAATTCCGGGCAATTATGTTGGAGAGGAGTTGTTGAGTTTGATCTTCCTTCTGAATACCAACATAGATTGATCGAAGCCTGGTCTGGAGGAAAACGGTTTGGGTTTGTACGCATCTCGGAGAAAAAAGTATACTGGTATTTATTAATCAATGATAATTTGGGGGATCTGGACGCCGATCATCATGTGTTTACAAAAGGGTTTCATCCGATTGCGGAACAATTGGTTCGGGCAACATCAGACGAAAAGGTAATCAAGGCAAAACTCTATGACGTGAAACCTATCCGGATCTGGCAGAAGGAGAATACGTGCCTGATAGGTGATGCTGCGCACGCCATGACCCCGAATCTGGGGCAGGGAGCTTGTCAGGCAATTGAAGACGCTTACGTTTTGGGAGAACTTGTCGCAAAGTATGACGTAGTGGAAGCTTTTGTGAAATATCCTGAAATTCGTCGGGCAAAGGCTACTTCGGTGGTGAATAGAAGTTGGAAATTCGGAAAAATAGCTCACCTGAATCATCCGTTGGCTGAAGGAATCCGTAATTCGATTCTTAAGTACGCCACTCCACGACGGATGAATGAAAAAATGATGGATAAGCTATTTACCCTGGATGAAATCATTTGATTTAGGCGTTTTGTTTTATCACTCTTTTATGAAACAAAAATGTATATTTAGAGCATCTAACTAAATAAGAAAAATTACGCGGATGCTATTTGGAGGGGTTGTACAGTCGGTTCGTAATGTACTTCGTGATAATCACAATCTCACGCTTTCGGGAAAGGGACGCAAAATTAATCTTGGAGAGGCAACGGTAAGAAAAAGTAAAATTAGAACACCGGATGCCTCTCCTGAAGTAATAGACGATATTCGGGCAAAATCGAAGAGAACCCGGGTTTTTCAACGGCGCGTATTAGTTGGTGTAACGCTCGCTTCCATCGTCTTTTTTTTAATAGTTGTTCTTCCGATCTTTAAGAAAGAAACCGTTAAAGTGGAGCACGTTAATGAAGAACGTTTACGAAAGCAAAAACAATTGGAAGAAAAATTAACTTTTTTCACCGAGGACGCCCGGAAATGGGTGGCAGAAAGACATTATGATAACGCAATTATACAGTATAGAAACGCACTCACCATGCAGGCTACAGATCGACGAATCTGGCAGGAATTTATCTATGTATTAGTACTGAATTGCAGTATCAATGAACAAAATTGCCGGGAGGCAGAATTCTACACCATAGCTTATCAATCATTTCCTGCCGAATTGCAGGAAAAAAGATTCCTTCACCAAATAGAAATATTGACGGGTACTCCCTGAAACTATTTTTCAAGCTTCAGATCATCACCTTTGCACTGCTCTTCCGGACGTGCACCACAAAGACTACAGGTAGCCCCTTCTTCCTGCAACAATGGATTATTACTGGCACAGGTTCCGGCAAACTGACCGTCTTTTTTTGCCCAGATTTTTATAGCAATTCCTGCAAAAGCAAGAGCCAAAAGCAATATGGTAATCAAGATTAACGCCATCTTACATGTTTTTTACAAAGTTAATGAATATTGAGAGCACTCTCAAGTTTTCGAATGAAAATATCAGTGATCCAACAGGGGGGAAAGCAGGCGAATAATTTCTATAGCATTGTCTTTGGGGGCAGCGTAATCAATCCATTTTGTGGAAGCTTCGCGTCGAAACCAGGTTAACTGTCGTTTCGCATATCTTCGGGTATTCTGACGTATGACATCAGCTGCTTCATCCAACGATAATTGACCATCCAGATAATCAAAGATTTCTTTATACCCCACCGTGTTTAAAGCCTGGTGATTGCGAAAGTTTTCTACGCTTTTCACTTCATCAACGAGTCCGTTTTGAATCATTTCGGTAACGCGTTGATTGATCCGGTCGTATAATTGTTCCCGTGGATGATGAATGGCGAAATAATGAACGGAGAATGGTCGTTCTTTATCTTGTTTTGACTGTAACTCTGACATCTTTTTTCCGCTGGAACGAAAGACTTCCAATGCCCGCATAACGCGGTGCGGATTTTGTAGGTCTAGTATTGCTGCTGATTCAGGATCACAGGCTTTTAACTCTTCCTGCAAGGGATGAATACCTTCTTTTTCAAATGCACGGATAAGGTGCTGGCGAATTTCTTTCGAACGGGGAAGATCATCAATCCCTTTACACAAAGCATCAATGTATAACCCAGATCCTCCGGTTAGAATAGCAACATCTTTTTCTTTAAACTCATCTTCCAGTACACGAAGAGCATCTGTCTCAAATTGCCCGGCTGTATATTCTTCACGAATGCTCAGGTTGTTGATGAAGTAGTGCCTGACACCTTTCATTTCCTCAACAGAAGGTTTTGCTGTACCGATGGATAACTCTTGGTAAAATTGTCGGGAGTCAGCAGAAAGAACAGAACAATTAAGCTGAAGAGCCAGTTCTACGGCAAGTGCTGTTTTTCCGGACGCAGTAGCACCGGCTAAAACGATAAGATGTTTGTCCTTGTTCTGCACAGGGACAAAGATACGGAATCATGAAGAAAGAGAAGTGATTCCGGGCTATCCGGGGAAAAGGTTTTTATATTCATTATACCTTCTGAATACTTCGCGTACATATCGATAGGTCATATTGCCCCGGTAGTAACCCGACTTTACACCTTTTACAGCTAACATTTCCGGTTCTGTAAGGCGGAGGAAATACTCTTCCACAACATCATCCCAGATATGCGGGTTTGCACCGTCAGCTTTAGCAATTGTCTGGGCATCCAAAACATGTCCGGGACCAGCATTATAAGAAGCGATCGTGAATTTCATGCGCTGGATAGAGTCTTTGACATCGATAAAATTCTTTTCGATACGTTTCAGGTACTTGATCCCGCCACGGATTTGAACTTCGGGAGGAGAACCGGGATAAACACCAAATCGTTCTCCTGTTTCAGGCATAAATTGCATCAGACCGTAGGAGCCCTGCCATGATTCTATGTGGGGATTAAATTTTGACTCCTGAAAAATCAATGATGCAACCAATCGCCAATCGTAATTAGCTTTTTTTGCTTCCTTTTTCAGAATTTCGTCGTACGGAGAGATTTTACCTCCTCCCAGACTGGAATACTGATCCATAGCCTTTCGGGTATGGGTGCCGATATCGAAATACTTATGCTTCAGAAAACTGTATAAACGCTGTTGCATAAAATTCTTCAACCAGTCATTGAGGTAGTCGAGCAACTGTTCGTCAGATTTACGAACACCAAAGGCAATCTGCTGTCGAATGCTCAGTTCCAGGGAAATATCAATGTTATCAAAAAAACGTTTGTTAATCAGGGCTATGTTTTTATCCACAACGGTATAATCAATCGTCCCTTCGGATACACGACGGATCAATTCTTCTGTTTCAATATTTCCGTCTTCCGGTTGGATATAAATCGTATCACCGATCTCATCCATCAGAGCTACCATTCTCTTATAATAACTGGACTCCCCCCAGACGTGAACTTTCTTTTTAGCCAAACGCACGGGATCAGTTATGAGGTGAGCCTTAATTTCTTTACTGTTCATTTTTCTCCAGTTTTCTGGTTTTCGCTGAACGAGAACCTGACTGGAACGAAGGTGCGGGATACTAAAATTAATCTGGTCACGACGATCACGGGTAATTGTATAGTTGCAGGCAATAAGATCTCCTTTTCCCGAATTCAGATCGGTAATGACATGGTCGAGATTTTTGACAGCACGAAATTCCAGCTTAACTCCCAGATCTTTGGCGAACTGCTTCAGTACTTCATATTCAAATCCCATTTTTTGACCTCTATACACAAAATAGGAGACAGTACTGTTTTCTGTCAGAACAATCAGTTTTCCTTTTTCAATGATTTTATTTAAGCTGTTATCCTTCTCTTTTTGTTCCTCCGTTTTGAAGTCCAGCTTTATTTTTCCCTCTTCTTTTGTGCCGAAAGGAATATATATAACCAGTAGTAGAAGTACGGTAGCAGCAAAGATAGTAGCTATGATCTTTTTTGGTTTGTTCACTTCGTCAATATACGAAAAAAAAATACACACTGACAAAACCTGAAAATCTGTTGCTAACTTTCTGATTTAGTATCTGGCTTGCTCTACAGGAAGGGTGGTTGCACACTTGAAATGTCCTTTCGGACAGGCTTTATGTCCGTGTATTCCACAGGGTCGGCATTCCAGATTTTCTGTTGTTTCGAGAAGTTGAGAATCGTCGGAAAGTGGTCCGAAACCAAACTTGGGTACTGTGCTACAGAAAAAAGCGGTTACCGGAGCATTCATCGCACTTGATAAGTGAAGCGGTCCTGAATCATTGACGTAGTTCCTTGTTGCTTTGCCCATGAGAGCAGCTGATTCAAGTAAGTTTAGTTTTCCTGCCAGATTGGTACAATTAAAACCGGGAAGCTGAGTCAACACCTGTTCACAGGTTTCGAAATCCCCGGGACCTCCTAAAATGTATATCGGATGTTCACTACCTATATGATGAGCGAGATCCAGCCACTTTTTCAGAGGAAGTTGTTTGGTAAACCATACCGAAGCGGGGGCAAAACAATAAAAAGAGTCTTGTACCAACGGCTGAATTTTTAAATAATCTTCAGTAGAAGGAAACAGTTCCGGGCGCAGGGAAGTAGGGGAGAGTGAATGGTGCGCTACCAGTTCAAAATTTCTTGCGACCTCATGTGTCCCGTCACCAAATTGATGGGGAACACGACGTGTAAACAAAAAGGAAAGTGGGTTTTCCGAAAATCCGACCCGGGATGAAGCTCCACTGAGGGCAGTTAGTAATCCGGAATTAAAGTAACGTTGTATACCAATAACTTCATCATACTTTTGCTTACGGATTCTTTTTAAAAGAGAAAAAAGCTGTCTATACTTACCTGCTTTCTTATTCCAGATAAGCACCTCCCGTATATGTGGATTAGTCATTACCAGTTGCTCATTTCCTTTACGGACAAGAAGATCAATTTCCGCATCGGGGTATTGTAATTTAAGTTCCCTGATTAGCGGAGTTGCCAGAATGACATCACCCAAAAAAGCGGTTTGTATGATCAGAAATTGCTTCACGTCCCAAAGCTAAAAAAAACATCTCTATTACCAGTTAATAGAAACAACAGAACAACAGAATAAGAAAGTACGGGAAACAGCGAAAAAGCGCAGAAGATTCCGCGCCTGAAATCAAAACAGGTTACATTGGATAAGGTATCCCGATAGTTTGTCGTTTAGTGTAGAGTCCGGAATGAACTGATTTCAATTGTTCATTACATTACAAAGATGATGTTTTTTTACTCAAAATCAATAAAATAAAGGTTTGTAAAACCGGAAAATAGGTATTTATACCTAGATGCTGAAAATTACTGATAAACAAGTTTGTCTTTTAAGTATTTAGCAGTATAAGAATTTTCACACTTTGTTAAATCTTCCGGACTACCTGTGAATACTAACGAGCCGCCCTCTTTTCCTCCTTCCGGACCGATATCAATAATATAGTCTGCGCATTTGATCACCTCCATATTATGTTCGATAACAATTACTGAATGTCCCAGAGCTATCAATTCATTAAATGCAATCATCAACTTGGCAATATCATGGAAATGTAAGCCGGTTGTTGGTTCGTCAAATAAAAATAATGTCTTTTCGGACGTTCTTCCTTTGATCAGGAAAGAGGCGAGCTTGATTCTCTGTGCTTCTCCACCACTCAATGTGGAAGAGGACTGTCCGAGTTTTACATAACCCAACCCAACTCTTTGAAGTGGGAGTAATTTCGCCACAATTTTTTCGTCGGATTTACTTTTCCCTTCTGAGAAGAAAGCGATAGCATTGTCAACATCCATATCCAGAATATCAGCAATGTTTTTTCCTCTGTAAATGACATCCAACGTTTCTGTTTTGTATCGCTTTCCTTTGCATGCTTCGCATTCGAGATGAACGTCAGCCATGAATTGCATAGAGATTGTAACGGTTCCTTCTCCTTCACAAGTTTCACATCGACCTCCCGGAACATTAAAGGAAAAGAATCCTGGCTTATAATTTCTGATCTTGGAAATTTGCTGCTTAGAGAAAATATCGCGGATATCATCAAACGCTTTTAAATAGGTCACCGGGTTACTTCTCGAAGATTTCCCAATGGGATTCTGATCAATTAATTCGACATTGGAAATCGCCCCGGTATCTCCGGTTAATCCATTGCATTCTCCTACTTTATCACCGTATATCCCCAGGCTCTTTTTAACCAGTGGATACAGAATTTTTTTGATAAGCGAAGATTTCCCGGATCCGCTGACTCCTGTTACACAAACCAGATTGTTCAGAGGAAATGTAACATCTATATTCTTCAGGTTGTTTTCTCGTGCGCCTAGTACCGTAATACTTTGGTTGGAGTTTCGTCTTTTTTCCGGAACCGGAATTTGTAACTCTGCTGAGAGGTACTGTGTTGTCAGACTATTTTTGACCTTCTTAAGATCAACAGGTTTGCCCTGAAAGACAATAGTACCACCATTAATCCCGGCCTCAGGTCCCATGTCGATAAGTTCGTCGGCAGCCTGCATGATATCTTCTTCATGTTCCACAATAATAACGGTATTACCGATATCACGCAGATTATTTAAAACAGAAATCAGTCGTGCAGTATCTCTGGGGTGTAAACCAATGCTTGGTTCGTCAAGAATATACATGGAACCAACTAAACTACTTCCCAAAGAGGTAGCCAGATTAATACGCTGAGATTCGCCTCCGGATAACGAATTTGCCTGTCGGTTGAGCGTTAAATATCCCAGTCCGACCCGATCCAGAAACTCAAGCCGGTTTTCTATTTCAGGTAACAAACGTTTTGTAAGTTGCTGATCGTGCTCATTTAAATTAAGTGATTTAAAAAACGGAATCAACTCCGAAATCGGCATTAAAACAAGATCACTGATATTTTTACCCCCGATTTTCACATAGTTGGAGTCCTTACGTAATCGCGTTCCTCTACAATCGGGGCATTTTGTTTTTCCTCTGTATCGGGAGAGTAAAACACGATACTGAATCTTATAACTTTTACTTTCCAGGTAGCGGAAGAATGCGTCAATTCCCTCCATGCCTTTTCCGCCTCTCCAAAGCATTTCATATTGCTTGTCGGTTAGTTCACTAATCGGCTTGTGAATAGGGAAGTTATTTTTTTCTGCCCCTAATACGAACAGTCTGAGCCATTCTCCAAGCGTATCTCCTTTCCAGGGCTGAACAGCACCCTGATAAACACTGAGTGATTTGTCAGGGATTACAAGGCTGTCATCCACACCGATAATGCTACCATAGCCCTCGCATGTTTTACAAGCTCCGTAGGGATTGTTAAAGGTGAAAAAATGAACAGAAGGTTCGGTAAAGGAAATACCGTCCAGTTCAAAAAGTGAAGAAAAAGCTTTCGATTGCTGATCGCCGTGTAAATAGACTTCCATGTGTCCTTTTCCTTCAAGGAAGGCCAATTGAACGGAGTCCGATATCCGCGAAAAGCCTGCTTCATCATCCGGAGCAGGAACGCTGATCCGGTCGATCAACAGATAAGGGGACTCTAGTTTTTTGGGATGTTGGGCAAGCACTTCATCTAATTCGCGCATCTCCCCATCGATAAAAATCCGTCCGTACCCCTGATCAATAAATAATTGGAGTTGTTTTTTTACTCCATACTTTTCTGTAGAGAAAGGAGCGAGCAGGAGACATCGCGTCCCTTCAGCCAGTTTTGAAATATACGAAACAACATCCGTAACCGTGTGTTTTTTTACTTCTTCTCCGGATACAGGTGAAAACGTTTTTCCTGCTCTGGCAAACAACAATTTCAGGTAATCATAAATCTCTGTTGATGTACCAACCGTTGACCTGGGGTTCGTGGCAATAACTTTTTGCTCAATCGCTATAGCCGGAGCCACACCTTTTATAAAGTCAACATCCGGTTTGTCCAGTTTGCCAAGAAACTGGCGGGCATAGGCCGAAAGACTTTCGATATACCGACGTTGTCCTTCAGCATAAAGCGTATCAAAAGCGAGCGAAGATTTTCCCGATCCGGAAAGTCCGGTAATAACGGTGAGTTTACCATGAGGGATTTTTACTTCTACGTTTTTGAGGTTGTGTACCCGCGCTCCTTTGATGTGAATATATTCGTTTGATGACATGTGTTCAATTTCCTGTTTCCAAAAATAGTGGTTTTCCATGGGCTAAGAAACAGCTGAAGAAAGTTTTGCGAACGGACTTTCGATTTTGCGTTTATCCGGGAGTGAAAAAGATAAGTCAGACCTGTATAAAATTAGCCAAAAAAGATAATTCATTTTTTGCTAATTAGCAAGAATGTCGTATATTAGCCCTTGTTAAACATCTAAAAACAGTCGCTTATAGAACACATTTACGCTTGAAAATTACTTTGAAAAATTAAGTTAAACCGGGCAAACTATGTGTAAATCCGAACGAAGCGACAAGGTTCTTGTCAGTGAGTATATTAAAGGAAGTGAAGAAGCATTTGAAGTATTACTAATGCGTCACAAAAATAATGTATTCCATTACATACTGTCTAAAGTAAAAGACAGAGATCTGGCAGATGACATCTTTCAGGATGTGTTCATTAAAGTCATTAAGACATTAAGAGCCGGCAATTATAACGAAGAGGGGAAATTCCTGCCATGGGTATTGCGTATCGCTCACAACCTTGTAGTAGACTATTTCCGACGTGCTAATAAAGTACGTATGGTATCCGAATCGACCTCTTTTTCGGAAGAATTTAATATTTTCAGTGTTCTGGCACAGGAAGATCTGAATGTGGAACAATCATTGTCCAAAGAGGAACTGGAAGGACAAATCGTGCACATGATTCAGTACTTACCCGAAGCACAGAAAGAAATCCTGTATATGAGAATTTTTCAGGATATGTCCTTCAAAGATATTGCAGAAGCAAAAGATATTTCGATAAATACAGCTCTTGGTCGTATGCGTTATGCACTCATCAATATGAGAAAACTGATCGAAAAACACGGAGTTGTAGTTGATTTATAAAATAGGAACTATATTTTTTAGACCGGAGTCAGAAGGCTCCGGTTTTTTTGTTCCGGATGTTCATCTGCGCAGGCGGGTGGTATTTGGTGAATAATCGTATTTTTGCAACAAATTCTGCACTATGGCCAGGAAAATTCAATTGATTATTAACGAATCTGAAGTAACGGCAGGTACCCGGGGAGCTAGTTTAGGTCCCGGAGCCGTTAAGGTTGCTGCATGGAAAAAGGAAAGTGACTTTTTTTCGCAGTTTACGAACCAATATAGTATTAAAAATAACGAAGAACTGCTAAACAAGCCTCCTCTTTATCCTTTTGCGAAACGAATAGAAGGATTGACGGAAGTATTTGAGCAATTGGATACGATTGTAAAATCGACGTATGAGAAAGGTGACTTTCCGCTGATAATTGCGGGGGATCACGGATCGGCCGGAGGTACAATCGCTGCCATTAAAAACAGTCATCCCGGAAAACGTCTGGGGGTAGTATGGATTGATGCACACGGAGATTTACACACACCATACACAACGCCTTCGGGAAATATGCATGGAATGCCATTAGCAACTGCTTTGGCAACAGATAATCTGGATGCGCAGATTAATGAACCAAAAGAAGATGTAAAAGATCTTTGGGATAACCTGAAAAATTTCGGGGGGATTTCTCCTAAAATTCAACCGGAGGATTTGGTGTTTATTGCAGTACGAGATACAGAAGAACCGGAAGATCTTTTGATGAAGAAGTTAGGAATCCGAAATATTACCGTTGGGGAAGTACGTACGTCAGGAGTAGATCATGTGGTTGATGAGGTATTGGAGAAGTTAACGAACTGTGACCTTATTTACATTTCTTTTGACGTGGATAGCATGGATCCTAAAATTGTTTCGCATGGTACAGGAACTCCGGTGGATAATGGATTGACTCCTGAAGAAGCTGAAGGAATAATGACGGGATTGATTAAGTCGGATAAACTTTGTTGTCTGGAGTTTGTCGAGATTAATCCTTGTCTTGATGAAAAGAAAAACAAAATGGCTGAAGTCGCTTTTGATCTTTTGGAGCGACTGGTGCCGATTATTAAAAAGTAATTTACGATCTCATTTTTAAAAAATGGAAAACAACATAAAACAAATCCTTTTAGACAATGCCGGAGAGTTATTCGGAACGCCGGTAAATGAATCAATGATTCAGTTGCAAAAAACAAGGAAGGAGTTCAAGGGGGATATTACGCTGGTAATTTTTCCTTTTGTTAAAATGATGAAAACATCTCCTGATCAGGCTGCTGAACGAATAGGGAATTTCCTAAGGGAACGCCTTGATTTGATTTGCGGATTTAATGTTGTGAAAGGTTTTCTTAATCTTGAGATAGATGATGTCTACTGGTTAAAGAAACTACAGGATATCGATGCAGACGAGAGATTCGGACAGGCAAAAGAACCGACAGGAAAAACCTTGATGGTAGAGTACAGTTCTCCGAATACCAATAAACCTCTTCACCTGGGGCATTTGCGAAATAACTTCCTTGGGTACAGTGTCGCTGAAATCCTGAAAGCGAATGGTAACAAAGTGATCAAAACTCAGATCATTAATGACAGGGGAATTCACATCTGTAAGAGTATGTTGGCCTGGCTGAAATTTGCGCCGTTAAATGCGGCAGGAGAAAGAGAAACTCCACAGACAACTGGAATGAAAGGTGATAAGTTTGTAGGGAAATACTATGTTGAGTTTGACAAAGCGCTGAATGCCGAGGCGAAAGAGATTATGACTGCCTGGGAAAAGAGTGATTTTTCTATCGGAGATCAGGTTGCTGAAGAAGTAACGAAATTGTATGCGGCAGCGGCAGAAAAAGAAGATGAAAAAGCAAAACAGGCTATTTTGTCGAAAGTAAAAGAACTGGCGAAAAACGAAACATCCATTCTGAAAGAAGCCAAAGAGATGTTGGTGAAATGGGAAGCAAGAGACCCTGAAACTTATTTGCTTTGGACAACGATGAACAGTTGGGTATATGATGGATTTGATACGACCTATAAAACAATGGGAGTTGATTTTGATCACCTGTACTATGAGTCGGACACTTTCCTGTTTGGAAAAGATGTCGTAATAGACGGATTAAGAAAAGGTATTTTCTATCGTAAAGAGGATGGTTCCGTATGGATTGATCTGACGGATGAAGGTTTGGATGAGAAATTAGTACTCCGTTCGGATGGTACGGCAGTATATATGACTCAGGATATAGGAACAGCCATTGAACGTTTTAAAGATTACCCTGATCTGAACGGAATTATTTATACCGTAGGTAATGAACAGGATTATCACTTTAAAGTATTGTTCCTTATTCTTAAAAAACTAGGCTATTCATGGGCAGACGAATGTTTCCATCTTTCGTATGGAATGGTTGACCTTCCGACAGGAAAAATGAAATCCCGCGAAGGGACGGTTGTTGATGCTGATGATCTGATGCACGAAGTCATTCAGGCAGCTTCTGAAATGACGCGTGAACGAGGGCATATTGAAGGTATGTCAGAAGAGGAAAAACAGGAACTGTTTAAAATGATAGGACTGGGTGGATTGAAGTATTATCTATTGAAAGTAGACCCGCGCAAACGAATGATGTTTAATCCGGAAGAGTCTATTGAATTGAATGGTAATACCGGACCGTTTTTACAGTATGCGTATGCCCGGATTCAGTCACTGGTAGCAAAAACAGGATCACTTCAAGCTCCTGAAAAATCAGTTATTACAGAGGAAGAACGAGAATTGATCAAGTGGTTGATGATGTACCCTTCAACTGTGGAAGAAGCAGGGAGAAATTACAGCCCGGCTGAGATAGCAAACTATACATTTGAATTGGTGAAAATGTATAACGCTTTCTATCAAAGTGTTCCTCCTATTGTTAAAGAAACGAATGAAGAAGTGAAGCAATTACGTGTGGCATTGAGTTTAAATGTTGCAAAAGTAGTGAAGTCAGCTATGCGTCTGTTGGGGATTAATGTTCCGCAACGTATGTAGTGGCTCAGGATTGCTTTTTAGATTCAAGATATTCCCGTCTGAGATCTTCCGATACTTTACCTGTTCCGTCGTGTCGCCAACCGGGACGATGGAACAGGTATCCTATTTTTCCTCTCCAGTTAGCGCCAGATGAAAAAATATCTCTGAACAGATTACCCCATTCGTGAAAACCGATGTAGACCGGATTGTAGCTGTCAATATTTGTTGTTAATCCGTATTGTACTTTTTCATGATCCAGTTCAGGTTGAAAGGTTCCGAACCATTTATCCCAAATAATAAAAATTCCTGCATAGTTTCTATCCAGATACAATGGATTGGAGCCATGGTGTACCCGGTGATGGGAAGGTGTATTCATTACAGCCTCAAACCAACGGGGCATCTTTTTAATCAACTCGGTATGTATCCAGTATTGATAGAGTAAGCTCACCGACATTTGCGTGAAGATCATTACGGGATGAAATCCGATAACCGGAAGTGCCAGATAAAACAAAAAAGTAAAAAATCCCCCGGTCCATGTCTGGCGCAATGCCGTACTGAGGTTGAATTTCCGGGAGGAATGATGAACAATGTGGGAAGCCCAGAATAAACGGCTTTCATGTCCGATTCTATGCGTCCAGTAGTAGCAGAAATCATCCGCAAAAAGCAGTAAAATCCATACCCACCAGGAAAAGGGAAGAGTAGTGACGCGGAAGTTATCATAGAGAAATGTGAACACAAATGCGACTAGCAATTGAGAAACGAAGCCGATAAATACATTCCCCAGCCCCATAGAAATCGATGCCAGTGCATCTTTAACGGAATATCCGGATGGAAATTTGCGGGCAACAATAATCCCTTCAGTAATTACTGTAACGACAAAAAAAGGAATGGCATACAGAATAAGATCCGGGATATGAGGTATTTCCATGGTCTAAATTTCGTGATTTTTTGGAATAAAAAAAGCGAATGGAGCAATAACTACATTCGCTTTTTAGAACTTAGATTAACTGGAATTAACTAAGCAACTACCTCTGCCTGGCTTCGAATAGTTTCTTCAACTTCGGTATTAAGTTCGTTTTCAGGAGTTTCTTCAAGTACAATTTGCACTTCTTTATCCCAACCGAACTTAGCCATTACGCGGTCAAAGATATAATAAACAACTGGTACAACAATCAAAGTTAAGAACATTGAACTGGTTAATCCACCAATAAGTACCCACGCAAGACCATTTTTCCATTCGGCTCCGGCGCCACTGGCTAAAGCAATGGGAAGCATTCCGATCACCATTGCCAGTGTTGTCATCAGGATCGGGCGGATACGTACTTGTGTTGCTTTAACCAAGGCTTCTTTAACTGTCAATCCGGCTGCTTTTAACTGATTGGTAAAGTCAACAACAAGAATGGCATTTTTGGCAACCAGACCAATTAACATAATCATTCCCAGTAGCGAGAAGATACTTAACGCATTCTGAGTTAGTGCCAGTGCCAGTAATGCCCCGATTACCGCCAGAGGAAGTGAGAACATAACAACCAGTGGATAAGCATAACTATTGTACAGAGCAACCATGATGAGGTAAACAAGTACCAGCGACGCCAGAAGTGCAAGCAGTAATCCGCCGAATGCTTCTGATTGATTTTCAAGATCTCCTCCCATGGAATAACCAACTCCGGTCGGCAGATTCATTTCACCGAGACGGGTTTGTATTTCTTCTCCGACAGTACCTACGGGTCTTCCGAGTACCTGTGCGGATACGGTTACTGTGGGTACTTTATCTCTACGGTTCAACTCCGTAGGCCCTGAACTTTCAATAATAGAAGCAAATTGTTCCAGTCGTACCTGTTCCCCTTTATTATTCATCAAAGTCAGGTTTGCAATATCTTCTACATTTTTTCGGTCAAAAGCATCCAGTTGAATCGAAATATCATATTCGTTGTCTCCATCTCTGTATTTGGTTTCCTGAACTCCGTTAAAGGCTGTTCGCATCGTTGCTCCGACCATTTCCAGAGATAACCCCAGATTGGTCATCTTTTCACGATTGACTTCAACTTTCACTTCAGGATTTCCTCCTTCAATTGTACTTTCAACTTCAACAGCACCAGGTACATTAGAGATAAGTTGCTGAACCGAAGCAGCTGTTGCAGCAAGTGAATCCAGGTCAGTACCGCTCAGAATTACCTGAATAGGAGCTTCAGAGCCGGTTCCGATAAGAGATACAGGAACGGCTTTGAATTTTGCACCTGCCAGATTTTCCTGTAGTTCAATTTGTAATCGTCTGGAGAAAACCTGAGTCGAAATGGTTCGTTCTTCAGCCGGAACTAATTGTACGTTGATTTCAGCCAGATATGGAGTGGATGTTGTCGTCATACTACCGGAAGACTGTCCTACAGTGGTAGTAACGCGCTGTACATCGGGAAGTTCAGAAATGTAATTTTCAACGTCCTGTGACAACAAGTTTGTCTGTCTCAGTGTTGCATTTTTAGGGAGCTCCACTTCCATGGTGAATTCACCTCTGTCCCCTGCCGAAACAAATTCACTTCCGATAAAGCCGAATTTGACCAGAGCAAAGGAAGACACAAATAAAACCAGCGTTGTACCCAAAACAATAATTTTGTGATTGAAGCTCCATTTCAAAGCACCTGACATCGCATTTTCAAATCTTTTAATAACATTTTCAAAGGCTGTGATTGTTTTCCCAATAAACCCTTTGTTCTTGATGTGTGATATTTTTGAAAAACGGGATGCCAGTAACGGAATCAGAGTAAAAGCAACGAGCAAACTCAGTAATGTACTTACGGCTACGGTAAGCGAAAATTGACGAAGCAGGTTTCCGATCAAACCGCCTGTGAGTGAAATAGGAACGAATACAGCTACAATTACCAGGGTAATGGAAATAACGGTTACGCCAATTTCACGAATCCCATCGTAGGCGGCCTGAAACTTGTTTTTACCCATTTCCATGTGTCGGTAGATATTCTCAATAACAACGATCGCATCATCTACGAGGATTCCGACAACCAGTGAAAGAGCAAGCAATGTCATAAGGTTCAAAGAGAACCCCAGTAACATCATGACCGTAAATGTTGAAATAATAGAGGCCGGTACGGCAACCATAACGATTACGGCATTCCGGAGACTGTGCAGGAATAATAACATTACCAGTGCTACAAGTATGATGGCAAACAATAAATCGTGAATTACGGCATCAGCCGCTTCAAGTGTAAAGTCTGAACTATCAGAAGCAATAGAGAATTTTAGTTGGTCACCAGCGTATTCCTTTTCAAGGTTTTCCATTATTTTTTTAGCTTCGGCACTTAACTCTACTGCATTTGCATCTCCTTGTTTTTGAATGGAAAGTCCGATTGCATTTTCTCCGTTCACCCGTGAAATAATTTCTTCATCTTTCTGAGAATCCTGTATTTCGGCAATATCAGAAAGATAAATTTTAGAACCATCCCGTGTCGTTCCGATAATTAATGAGCTCATCTGTTCCAGTGAAGTATATTTTCCTGCCAGACGGATCAACGTTTCTGATTCTCCGCTTTTTATTTTTCCCGTCGGGAAATCCATATTGGCATTTTGAATAACCTGACTGATTTGAAGAAGACTAAGGTTATACGTCTCCAGTTTATTTCTGTCAATGTTGATTTTAATTTCACGTGGCTGCCCTCCGAGTAGATTTACCTGTGCCACACCGGGAATTTTGGCCAATTGAGGTTGTATTTTCTTATCGACAAGATCATACAGTTCGGTTTCTGACATTTCTGCAGCTACTCCCAGACGCATGATAGGGAGGTCGTTGATATCAAATTTACCAAGAGAAGGAAGTTCTGCATCATCAGGTAGATCGTTGATCATGGCATTGATTTTTCGCTGAGCTTCCTGTAAGGCCTGATCTACATCTGTGTTTTGTCGTAGTTCTACTGTAACAATAGAGACACTTTCCAGGGATTTGGAGCTGATTCTGTCCAATCCTTCGACGGTAGAAAGCGCATCTTCAATTTCTTTTGTGACAGAGTTTTCAACTTCATACGGAGCGGCTCCCGGATATACGGTTGTTACTGTAAGTACGGGAACACTCATGTCGGGAATAAGTTCGTAATTCAGTTTGGTATAACTGAACGCACCGACTCCGATTAACAGAATGAACAGAACAGCAACCAGGGTAGGGCGTTTTATTGAAGTTTTTGTGATTTTCATTTCTAATGATTATTTTATCAGGAGTTAGTTGAGTATTTCAACTTTAGTTCCGTCTTTTAGGTTAATATGCCCGGTTAGTACAACATTGTCGGAAGACCGGATACCTGATAGGACTTCCACCTGATCTCCTGTTGTTTCGCCAACCTGTATGTCTTTTAATTTCGCTACATTATTATCGATGATAAACACCTGCGGGTTTTGTAAACTTCCGACAATAGCATTTCTGTTAAGGAGTGTTCGCTCGGTGGTATCTTTCCAGTCAAACTGAGCGCTCGCATACATTCCTGACTTCAGCGTAAACTCTTTTTGATTCGTTAAGGATAACTCAACATTATATTTTAGTGCATTATCCGCTTTTGCGGCGATAGAGGTAACCTTTCCGGAAAAACGGGTAGCCGGAAAAGCAGAAATAGTGATTTCAGCCAGATCTCCTTCTTTTAGGGTAAGGACTTCAGTAACGGTTAGTTTTACGTTGAGTTTAAGTTGGCTTACATCCACAATCTCATACAACTTTGTTCCCGGGCTGATATAAGCTCCTTCCTGAACAAAATCGTCGTTGATAATACCGTTTGCTGTAGCGCGAATAGAAGTGTTATCCAATCGCTTTTTGGCACTCTTGTATTGTGCTTCCGCATTTTTCAGCCCGATTTGAATCTCTTCTATTTGTCTTTTTGTTGTGGCGTCACTTTCATATAATTTGGAAAACCGGTTCAGATCAAGTTCCAATTTATCGAGATTGGCTTTGGCTGCTTCTACTTCAGCTGTTATCAAATCGTTTTCTACCTGTGCCAAAAGATCTCCCTTTCTGACGCGATCTCCTTTTTCTTTGTAAACAGATAAAATTTTCCCCTGAGTTTCGGAAATAACTACCAGATCAGTGATAGCTTCCAGTGTTCCGTCGGATTGTATCTGTCGGTCAAGTGATTTATTTTCGGGCTGGATCACACGAACCGGAATCTTGTCACTCGTGATTTCAGATAATTTGGCATTCTGTTGCATTTCCTGCTTGTTGGCGAAAAGTTTATAGCCTACAAGTCCGGATAGACCAATAACAGATAAGATGATGATTACTTTTTTCATTTGGATGTTTATTTAAAATTGGATCAATTTTGATTGAGTATACTTTTTAATTGTCCCTGAGCTTTTAGCATCTCAAGTTCTGATTTTTTGTACCGGATCAGTTCACGGTAATAGTTGAGTTCGGCATCCCGGAAAGATTGCTGAGAATCGAGTAAATCTGTCAAACCGACAACATGTTCTTTATAGAGCAGCTGTGTTTGATGTAGTACTTCTTCCGCCAGATTTTTGTTTTCGATTTGTGCCCGTACCGAAATCAAGCTATTCTTGTATTGTTCGCGGGCATTCTGTAACTGCATATCAAGTTGTCGTTCAGCTTCTGTTTGCTGTAACTTTAACTTTTCCTGCTCTATTTTTACCTGCTGAACTTTGTAGTGTTTCTGAAGACCGTCAAAAATAGGTACTTGAAGTTGCACGCCAATTACGGTCTGTTCAAACCAGGGGCGACCTGATTTGAAAAAATCAAATTCATTTCGTTGCGCCTGCCACATTTGTTGTCCGAAAATGGAAAGAGTAGGGGCATATCCGGCATTGATTTGCTTTTTGTTCAGCGTATTCAACTCTTGCTGTGTAGACAAAATCAGGAGTTCTACCGGTGTTTCTCTTTCCGAATTTCGATTGTTGAGTTCGACCAGATCCAGATTACCTGGATCTTTAATACTCAATTGCTGATCCATAGGCATACCAATCAAAAGTTTTAGATAATTATACTGTTGTTCAATACCTGTCTGGATACTTTTGAGATTGGTTTCCAGATTTACCTTGTTCACTTTTATTCTGCTCAAATCTGTTTTGGTAACCAATTCGTTTTCGTATTGAGCTGTCAGAAGTAGTTCAATTTGATTTAACCGATCGACATTACTTTCAAGCACTGATTTTTGCGCTTCTGTTTCCAAAATCTGATAATAGGATTGAGCGATGGCAAGAATAACATCTTCCTCTGTCTTTAATCTGAGTTGCTGATACAGTTCCCGCGAACTCTTAGCCGCTTTCAATCCGGTGAAGAATTGCTGATTATATACTAACTGAGACAATTTTAATGTCCCGGACATTGTAAAATCAGTACCGAATTGTACAGGAATCTGGGTGCCGGGTTGTCCGATAATCTCTCCGGGAAGAAGCTGTGTGGGGAGATTAGGGAAATTCTGGAATTGACCCTCTCCGTTGATTTGTGGCAATCCTGAGCTTCTGATTTCACCTATCTGTCCTTCGGCAATATCCTGATCCATAACAGCCTGTCGAATAGATAGACTGTTTTCCAATCCATAAGTTAATGCCTCCTGAAGACTGAAATTGTACTCCTGTTCCTGAGCCGATACGGAAAAAGAAAGCCCGGATACCAGTGAAACGGTGAGAATCTTAAGAATTCTGTTTTTTTTCATTTTTTATTTGATTACTTATTTTTTTAGGTAAAAGTTCTTTTGTAAACACTTAGTTCTGAATTAAAAGAACTAAAAAGAGAAAAAAATTAGGTGTTCCTTTTTTCCCATTTTTCATACAAAGCAGGTAACTCCTGATTGATGTATCTCATGAAGTCAATAACCTCTGAAAGACTTTTATTAAATTCAGGAGTACTGTCAGGACGTTGTTCCAGTATTTCTTCCATCAGAGCGGCTGTCCCGGTAATTTTAATAATAGCGTCTTTCATACTCTCCCGCCACGAACTGATCTTACTTTTAAAATAGCGCTTTCTATCACCCGTATAAGTGATATAGTCAATTTTATCTGTATTGATCAGAAAGTTCAAAGCGTTACTGGTTGCACTTTTACTCAGTCCGAGGCTCTCCCGGATCTGGTCAAAACCTAATTCCGGAACAGGGGATACGAGTAGAAGAGCAATAACGCGGGCTGCAGCAGGAGAGAAACCTGCTTTCTCGTGCTGAACACCAACACGCTCAATCAGCTGTTTTTGCTTTTCCGATAAGGTAACCTGATCTGTCATATCATTAAATTCTGACACAAAAATAAGTAAGTTTTTTTAGTTCTCAACAAAGAGAACGATAAAAAATGTTAAAATAAAAAAGGCCCGCCCTACGGCAGGCCATTGCAATATATGATTTTTCAATTAATCTTCATCATCTTCATCGTCGTTGTCAGCTTCATCATAGCTGTCATCGTCCTCTTCTTCATCAGAAGTGTATTCCGACATGTAATCAACATCGGCAAACTTTTCTTTGTAATCTTCTTTAACGTCTTCTTTTAGTATTCCGTCATCATCAAAATCATCATCTTCTTCAATAATAATTCGGGCTTCCTGAGCCGTCATACGTACAAGGTAATACTTGTCATCTGTTTCAAAGGGTAGTGCGCTTACTTTTTGTCCGTCCTTATTAACGTACGAAACGAGATGACTGTAAAAACCATGGGGAAAAGCCAGTTTAATTTGCTCCTTGATCTCTAAGTCAAGTTTTTCATAGTCTTTTACGACTCTGGGCTTGCTTGTACTCATGTTTCTTTATTTATACTAAAAATTGTGTTTAGCTTGAAAGACTTATATCGAGAGCCTTTCAGTGCTACAAAGTTCAACAAAGAAATTAATCTTGAAAATTTTTTCGATATTTTTTTTAAAAAAAATGAAATGGGTATTTTTTCACCTTAAAACTTTGTTTTTATGTCACATTTTTTATTGTGAAAAATTGCGGTTTATCGGTTTGTTTTTTGCTGAAAAAAAATCGCAAAGTAGAGATTTTGGATTCCCGGTGTATTTTGAAAGGCTAAATCGTCTGTTTGATTATTTTTGTAGAAAAAAGTTTTTATGTCTGTTTCAAAACGATTTGATATTGCTATTATAGGTGGAGGAATTGTGGGGGCTGCTACTTTTTATAAAATGCAAAAGCGATTTCCTTCCTTGAGTATGGTGTTGATAGAAAAAGAAGACTTACTGGCAGATCATCAGACAGGGCATAATTCAGGGGTGATACACTCGGGATTGTATTATAAACCCGGATCATTGAAAGCTAAGAACTGTGTGGAGGGAAGGAGAGAACTGGTCGAGTTCTGTAAAACGTATGAAATTCCACATGATGTTTGTGGAAAGGTGGTTGTGGCAACCGATAAGGAAGAGTTACCTTATTTGGATAAGATATTTGAAACAGGTTTAAAGAATGAGATTGAAGGTATTCGTAAGATTACAGGAGAAGAAATAAAGGAATACGAACCGTTTGTAGAAGGAATTGCCGGAATTCATGTACCCTGCACAGGAATTGTTGATTTTAGGGCTGCAACGGCAAAAATGGTAGAACTTGCTTTGGAATCGAACCCGGAGAGTGAGTTGCGGTTAGGACACGAGGTGTTTGATGTCAGAAAGAAAGACGGATATTCAGAGGTGCTTACAGATAAAAAAGTATTTGAAGCAAATTATCTGGTCTTTTGTGCAGGACTTCAGGCTGACCGACTGGCGCGAAAAGATGGTGTTCAGTTGAAGGAAAAAGTTGTTGGGTTCCGGGGTGATTACTATGAGTTGACGGAAGAAGCAAAACACAAGGTGAAGAATTTGATTTATCCGGTTCCTAATCCTGCTTTTCCTTTTTTAGGTGTTCATTTTACACGTATGACAAACGGAGAAACAGAGTGCGGACCGAATGCTGTGTTTACTTTTAAACGCGAAGGGTATGGAAAGACGGATTTCAGTTTAAAAGATACCTGGGATGCGTTGACATACAAAGGAACCTGGAAATTATTCTTTTCCAATATCAGTTTCGGAATTAATGAATACCGAAGAGCATTTTCAAAAAAGTTATTTCTGAAAACACTACAACGAATGGTTCCTTCCCTGACTATGGATGATCTGAAACCCGGGCGTTCGGGAGTGAGAGCCTTGTTGTTGCGAGAGGACGGAGATACCCGGGATGATTTTCGTATTGAATACAAGGGGAACTCTATCCATGTTCTGAATGCACCATCTCCTGCAGCAACAGCTTCTCTGGCAATTGGTTCCTATGTGACTGAAAAAGCGGTGGAACACTTTGGTCTCGTAGCAGAGAAATAGCAAGGTTTCTGTCTATTTATACCAACTTTACTACTATTATCGTTAAGTATTGGGTAAATTAGCATACAAACAGTAGTATGAGGTTAGTTCAGTTGTGCATGATTATCGTATTTTCCGGATCTGTTTCCGGTCAAAACCTGAATAAGGGCTTTGAGGCGCTTGCTATGTATGACTATTTTCAGGCAAAGAAAATCTTTGAAAAAAAAGAGAAGAAATCTCCTTCTATAGCTGCTTTTGGGCTTTCAGTGATATACTTACGGGATGACAACCCCTTTCATAATCTGGATTCAGCGTATGTGAAGATTGTAAAAGCCGAAAGGAAGTATAAAGAGGAGAAGGAAAAGACCAGGGAGAAGTATGCGGAAAAATGGAAATATACGTACGATTCAATTCTTGTTTTACGACAAGCTGTTTCTTCCGAAATTTTCCAAAATGTAGAATTGGAAAACACAGAGTTGGCTTACGTGCGTTTTATTGCGGCGCATCCCTGGGCAAAAGAACTCAAACAGGCAAAGTACAGAAGAGATCTCCTCGCATTTGAAAAAGCAGAACGATCCAATACATCACATGATTATGCACACTTTTTGGAAAAGTACCCCAAATCGGAGTTTGCTAATTTGGCTAAAGAGTTGTTTTTCAGAAGTCAGTATGCTGAACAGGTTGAGCCCGGAACGGAAGAAGCTTTTGCCAATTTTGTCACGCGTTATCACTATAACCCGTATGTTTCTGAAGCTGAAAAAGAACTGTACGAGGTGGCTACCTCAGAACATACGGTTTCAGAGTACGAGAGATTCATCAGACAATATCCGGATAATCCACATATTGAGGAAGCCTGGCAACTACTATACCGGGCGTATATAAGGGATTTCTCTCTGGCGAAAGTAGAGCAATTCAAAAAAGAGTTTCCTAATTATCCGTTTATGGAAGAACTGGAGCGGGAGCTATATGCACTCAACCGTTTGTTACTTCCGTATAGAAAGAATGGAAAGTGGGGATATATTGACAGAGAAGGAACGGTTATTATTCGTCCCCGATTTGATGGCGCTTCGCTTTTTAATGAAGGTATGGCGGTTGTCCAGTTAAATGGTGCTCTGGGGTATATTGATGCACTTGGTGCTCAGATTGTAGAACCGATATTTGCGGATGCTTCTGCTTTTAAAGACGGTATAGCCATTGTTGCGGATGAAGACGATTATTACGGTATTATTGACCGCACAGGATTAATGATTCTGGAAACAGACTTTGAGGAGATAGGTGAACCTTCGGAAGGATTGTTTTACGTCCTGACTGATGAAGGGTATGTGTTTTATGACCCATCCGGAAAAAGAGCCTTTCCAGGTGTATTTGATCAGGTCGAAGCATTTGAGGGTGGAACAGCTGTTGTAATTCAGAACGAAAATTACCTTGTCATTGACAAACAAGGTACGATAGTTTTGGAACGCGAGGAAAAAATAACCCGTTTCGGATCGGGATTCCTGTTTGAAGACGGGGATTCGACCTTTATCGTAGCCTTGTCGGGGGATACACTTTTCTCAGGAGAGGTTGTACGATTTGGTCCGAAGACAGGAGCATACATTCCGTATGTGGAACATGATAAAGTAGGTTTTGTAAATGAAAACGGGGAAATAAAAATTGAACCTCAGTTTGCCAGTTATCCCAATGTGTTACTTTTTGGTCAGTTTAAGAATGGATATGCCAAGATGTTAGATGAACGTTCAGGTAAATATGGATTGATTGATACGACAGGACAATGGAAAGTGGCACCGCGCTATCAGGATATTTCCTATTATTCAGATATTTTTGCGGCCAAACGAAACGAGTATTGGGAGTTTTTTGATTCTGGAATGAATCGGGTGTGGAACAGACGTTTTGCGCTTGCAGAATCGTTTTCCGGACCCACGGCAGTGGTAATGGATGAGAACAGGTATGGTTTGTTCGGACGAAACGGAGAGTTTGTTCTTCCCCCGGAATATGATGAAATCATTGAAATTACTTCAGACTTACTTCGGATTCATAATGATAAGGGTTTCCGGATCTATGATAAATCGGGAAAATTGAAACTTCCGCACGCTTATTCACGGGTGGAGTTGATTTTACCGGGAATTCTTCGTTTATTCAGAGAAGATAAAATGGAGTACTATTTGATAGAGAATGATTGTATTATTGAACCAGCAGAGTAGTGGACAGGTTTTTTGACTTCATAGAAAAGCACCGATTTGGGATTCTGACGACATTTGTTGTCCACATGGGTATTTTTCTCTATTTGCAGCTGGAAACGTATTCTTCAAATGTGTACTTCGGTGATAACGAGGTGTATGCAAGGATTGAGGTCCCCGAAGAAATGATTCCGATTGAACCGGACGAGATTGAGATTCCGGAGGAAATGCAGCAGCAAAGCGGTGAGGTTAAAAACCTGACAAAAGATGTACACGATAAACGGGAAAAGGTAAATGAAGGGTTTTCGCGGTCATCTGTCGATAACAAAGTGGAACAGGACGTGAAGAATTTGGAACAGGAGTTTTTTAATGAATATAAAAACTCTCGTCCTCAGACAGGAACTTCCGGAGAAACAACGGAACAAAGGACAAGCAATAATCAACGTACATCTACAACAGACTCACAGAATAACGAATCGGGCTCCTCTTCTGGTGGAGATAAGGTATATGCAGGAAGAACGATGGTAAATTATGATCTGGAAGGAAGAAAACCACATAATAATAACGACTGGTATATTCGCAACCCGGGATATACGTGTGGATCAGGTTCCAACGGGACTGTTGTTATTGCGATTCGTGTTAATCAGAACGGAGATGTAATTTCTGCACGTTATGTTGCTGAAAAATCAGTGAACGCGAACAACTGTATGATACAAAAAGCGGAAGAGTATGCGTTAAAATCCAGGTTTGCTTACAAGGAATCGGCGCCTAAATCGCAGGACGGGTTTATCATGTACAATTTTGATTCGAAGTAGTGATGACCGGTATGTTAAAGAAAATAATCTTCCGTTTTGCTCCGGAACGTTTTATCAAAAGTGTTCAGCAATTCAAAAAAAAGCGAAGAAACCGGGTATTGCACCAACAGGCAAAAACAGGTGGATTAACACAGGAAGATCTGATAGCAGAACTGCGTACAATTGGAATTACGGAAGGAGATACGGTCCTTGTTCACTCTGCTTTGTCAAAAATAGGCTACCTGAAAGATGGACCCCGTACATTGGTGGATGCTTTACTGGAGACAGTGGGAAGTACAGGAAATATTCTAATGCCAACTTCTCCCAATAATAAGAGACAACTGGATTACATTAAAGAACTGGAGGTGTTTGATGTTCAGGAAACACCTTCGCGATTGGGAGCTGTGACAGAGTATTTCAGGAAGTTACCGGAAGCTAAAAGGAGTATACATCCAACAGAGCCGGTTTCCTGTATCGGACCGGATACAGAGTATCTTGTAGATGATCATTTCGGACAACTAACACCTTATAGCGAGAACAGTCCTTTTTACAGAGTAGCCGAGAAAAACGGTAAAATCCTGATGATAGGAGTAACATTGGACAACGCGGGGACTAATCTTCATTGTCTCGAAGATGCTGTAACGAACTTTAAGTTTCCGATCTATTATCACGAAATTCAAAAAGTAAAGATCAGGGATTACGAGGGAAATGAACAGATCGTTGAAACAAAAATTCACAACCCGGAGTGGTCGGTAAAACGTAAATGTGATGAATTGATACCCCTTTTTGAAAAACGTGGAGTTCTCAAGAAGGTACAGGTGGGAGAAGCGGAAACCTTACTGATCGATGCCCGAAAAATGCTGGATGTAATGATCGATGCGTATGAAAAAAACGGAATTACCATGTATACGCCACAGGGAAGTTGATATTCTTCCATAGAAGCTAAGAAGTACTTGCAAATTTTTACTTTTGTCAAAATTGAAAATATGAAGTGGACAACTATTAAAGAATACCAGGATATAACCTTCAGAAAATGTAACGGAGTAGCGCGGATTGCTTTTAACAGACCTGAAGTCCGAAATGCATTTCGACCGAAAACCGTTTCCGAATTACTGGAAGCCTTGATTATAGCCCATGAATCACAAGAAATCGGAGTCGTATTGATTAGTGGTGAAGGTCCTTCTCCCAAAGACGGAGGATGGGCTTTTTGTTCAGGAGGTGATCAACGTGTACGTTCTACAACCGGTTATAAAGGTGAGGATGGTGTAAATCGTTTTAATATATTAGATGTACAGCGTCAGATCCGGTTTATGAACAAAGTAGTTATTGCTGTTGTGCCGGGTTGGGCAGTTGGTGGAGGTCATAGTTTACACGTTGTTTGTGATCTGACATTAGCCAGTAAAGAACATGCTGTATTCAAACAAACGGATGTAGATGTAGCCAGTGTGGACGGTGGATTTGGATCGGCCTATTTAGCACGTCAGGTAGGGCAAAAACGTGCACGGGAAATTTTCTTCCTGGGTAAGTCGTATTCTGCGCAGGAAGCGTATGATATGGGAATGATAAACGCCGTTGTTCCGCATGAAGAGTTGGAACAGACAGCTTACGAATGGGCACAGGAAATTTTGACAAAAAGTCCGACAGCCGTGAAAATGGCGAAATTTGCCTTCAATCTTATCGATGATGGTTTGGTAGGGCAGCAGGTGTACGCTGGTGAAGCAACCCGTTTGATCTACATGACCGAAGAAGCTGTAGAAGGTCGTAACGCATTTTTAGAAAAAAGAGAACGGGATTTTTCGAAATTCCCCAAGTTTCCATAAATGGATACAGTAGAAAAACAGAAAAAGTCTCCTCTGAAAAGAGGAGACTTTTTTGTTCGTGTAGTGAAGATTGTAAAAAAGTAATGCAATTAATCCCTTTTTAATCAGGTGATTTAAAAATCGAACAGATCATTTTTGTCAAATAAAAGAAAGTAAAATTCTGTTATAGAAACGTTTTCAAATATAGAGGCAAAGAGTTATTTTAGCCAAGCATTTTGAATAACTTAAAAATTTAACATGATGAAAAAATCATTCTTAGTTCTACTAGTATTGCTCTTACACACAGCTGTTTTTTCACAAGACATTAAATTATTTGAATCCTACCTTAGACTGAATGATTTGTCTTCTCGGTATGTTGTCGTTTTAGAAGATAATTCAATCTGGTGGTTTGCCCCGGAGGCCCCCTGGAAAAAGTCATCAGTGGATGGATTGCCAGAGAACTATTCTATAAAACACATATCATGTTACTCGAAAGAAGATGGAGAAAGTCGTTATGTTGTCGCGTTAGAAGATAACTCAATCTGGTGGTTTGCTCCGGGACAACCCTGGAAAAGATCTTCTGTTGAAGGTTTACCAGAACAGTTTAAAATTAATCAGCTAAAAGCATATAGTAAAGTCAGTGGGACAAGATATGTTGTCGTTTTAGAAGATAACTCAATCTGGTGGTTTGCTCCTGGCCAGCCCTGGAAAAAATCCTCCGTTGACGGATTACCGAAGTAATTTGTAAATTCGTTTTACAGCTTCATTTTGAACAAATATAATTCTTGCCTTTGCTGTTTGTATTAGCGGAAAGCAAGAATTGAAATGTTTTAATATCTTTGATTTGAGTAGTCGTTTGTATTTCTAATAGTTTCTAAATTAGAGTAATACAGGATGATGCTAAACTGGAAATGTGTTCCGATCAGGTAATCTATAGCTGCAATTTGGGCTGATTCAATAGTGTCTAAATCTACTTAGAACTATTGCAGTCTGTTTCTACCCGAAAAATAGTAACTTTAAATCTATCACTAACGGGTATAGGGTTGTAAGTATTTAGTAAACAGCAGGACACGATATGTTGATGAGGACAATATAATTACTTCAGGCGGGATCTCGTCCGGAATAACGATGTCCTTTTATATTGTCAAAAAACTTTTCTGAAAGCAAATTGCTGAGGAGATAGCAAGACGGATGGAGTATAGTGTTGTAATGCAGTAAATAAAAAATGAAAAAACTGATTTCTTTATTATTTGTAGTTTATGTTTCTGAAGCATTTGCTCAAAACATTCCCCAATATGACTATAGTAAAGTTTGGAACTTTCTAAAATTTTATCACTCCGATTTAGCGAGTGGTAAAATCGATGCAGATAGTCTTTTTCTGGAAAACATCAATCAATCTCAGTACCTAGATATCAATGAATCCATTGAGTTACTTACCAAAAACTTGAATAATCAATTCACGACAAAATCAGAACCCAATGAAGAAACTGATGTTTTACGCATAAATCAGGATTTTAGTTGGTATCGGGAGAATCCAGACATCAAACGCAAATATCGTAAACTCCTGAACAAAATTTACTCCCATCGCTTTACGGGGGAACATTACTACGATGTTTCGCAAACCGTCTATGAGTACATCATTCCACATGAAAAACCTTACGATTTTGGTGTAGAAACGCAAATACCCTTAGCATATCGGTTGCTCGCTATGGCAAAAATGATAGGTATCATCGACTATCTGTATCCCTATAAATATTTAATGCCCGAAAATGCAAATGATGAACTCAAAAAATTAATTCAACAGTCCATAACCTGCGAATCCAGAAAAGAATTTGAAACCATTTTGGCAAAAACTGCCGCTCTTTTTGAGGATACCCATGCCTTTGGTTTTTACAAAGAATTGCATTACCAAAAAGAAATCTACCATAAAAATTATTATGCTCCTTTTGATTATCACGTGTTTGAAGACCATATTCTTGTGACAAACCTAATCACTCCGGACGTATGTAAAGAAGCCGGTATTGCTGTAGGTGACAGGATTATGTCAATTAATGATATTTCTGTGAAAGATATGATCAGAGAGAAATCTACACTGCTTTCCACTTCTAATAAAAACAAACTATTGTACTATTTATCGGACTATATCAACAACTTAATCTGGATAGATGATTTGCAAACTAAAAGTTTACAAATTCAGAAATACCCGGATAGAAATGAAACAACCATAAAGCTTGCATTAATAGATCCGACCAATAAAGAACAAGCCCTGCAAATCAACGAATACTACCAACAAAAGTTGAATAAGAAAGCAGCTCGCAAGTTGGAACATGATGATATTGCCTATTTCAGAACAGATCAAACCTTCTCTTTGATAGACGATGTGGATGATGACCAGATAGATGCTACGATGAATAAAATTTTTGAAGAAGCTGCGTCAAAAAAAGCGATTGTTTTTGATATGCGGGCATATCCCGATTGGGGTGGATTTGCCTTTAACTATGTATATAATTATTTTTCACCCAAAGAAAACTGGTTTGGGAAATATTATCGGCAAAACCTCAATAACATAGGAACCTATGCCTATGTATACAAAAGTGCTACAATTGAGTATTTTCCAGATATTCCAAACAAAACCACGCACAACTACAACGGGAAAGTCTTTATCATTGTTGACCCCGCAACGCAAAGTATGAGCGAATGGAATACTATGAATTTTCAGCATGTATTTCCACAAGCTATCACGATTGGCGAACAGACGGCAGGTGCAGATGGTGATATGAAGTATCTTACCCTACCAGGCGGATATTCCTTTGGGTTTACCGCCAATGCGGTGTTTTATCCTGATAATACACTCACTCAAAAAGTAGGGGTTAAAATAGATGAGATAATTCACTACACCGATGCTGATATATTGAATCAAAAAGATATTCCGTTTGAGATCATTTTAAAAGCAATGAATTAAAACGTTGTCCCCCTTTTGAATCGCCAATCGTCAATAGGGTGAACTTTAAAAATAATAGCATGAAAGAATTCGCGTTGATTTTCAGACTAAAAGACATTTCGGACTTTAAACCTTCGCCCGGGCAAATGCAGGAGCGAATGAATTGGTTGGGCAGTATTGCGGCACAAAACAAAATAGCCGACAAAGGAAACACACTTTTGCCCATTCCGGGAAGTGCCAAAACCGTAAAACCAAATAATGTGGTTACGGACGGACCTTACACCGAAATCAAGGAATTTATTAGCGGTTACGTTGTTGTAAAAGCTGAAAACATTGATGAAGCAGTAGAAATTGCCAAAGCCAACCCAATTTTTGAACAGGTGGGTGGAAGTATCGAAGTTCGTGAAGTACTGAAACGTGACTGATCGTTGAAGAAAACGCAATCATACAACGAATTGTTACCGCATTTGTTCCGGCAGGAATATGCGAAAATGACGGCTGTTCTGTGCCGTCATTTTGGTTTAAAACACATCGAAATAGCAGAAGATATTGCCAGTGATACCTTTCTGAAAGCTTCGGAATATTGGGCACTCAACGGAATTCCTGAAAACCCTACGGCCTGGCTTTACACGGTTGCGAAAAACAAAACCAGAGATTATTTCAAACACCTTTCGGTAGTAGAAACCAAAATCAAAAATGACATAAAGCAGGACAACTTCAGGCAGGATAACGATTTTGAATTGAACGAACAAATCATTTCAGACAGTCAATTGGCCATGATTTTTGCCGTTTGTAATCCTGCGAATAACTCTGAAAGTCAGATTGCACTGGCTCTTCAGATTCTTTGTGGTTTTAGCGTGGATGAAATAGCCCATGCGTTCCTCGCAAAAACCGAAACCATAAAAAAGCGGTTGCAACGGGCGCGCAATAACCTTCGAAACGATAATTTCCAGATTAAAACATTGACCCGATCTGAAATCCAATCCAGACAGGAAACTGCGTTACACACCTTGTACCTGCTGTTCAACGAAGGATATTTCTCCCAATCGAACAACCAATTCATCCGAAAAGAACTTTGTTCGGAAGCCGTCAGGTTGAACTTTGCCTTAACAGAAAACCCCTTGACCAACACTCCACAAGCAAATGCTTTGTTGGCGTTGATGTGTTTTCAGAGTTCCCGGATTGAAGCCCGAACCAACGAAAAAGGCGAAGCCATACTTTTTAATCAACAGGACAAAAACCGTTGGGACAAATCGCTTATCGAAAAGGGAAGTTATTTTTTGATAAACGCCACCAACGGAAACGAAATCTCGAAATATCATTTAGAAGCAGGAATCGCTTATTGGCATACAACTGACCAGAAAGACAAGTGGAAAAACATTCTACAATTGTACAACCAATTAATTTTAATCGAATATTCGCCCATCACCGCATTGAACCGTACATTTGCTTTCTCAAAAGTTTACGGACACGAAAAAGCAATTTTGGAAGCCGGGAAATTACATCTGATAGAAAATAATTATTATCACGAATTATTAGGCTACTTATATACCGAATCAAACACCTCAAAAGCAATTGAGCATTACGAGAAATCCATAAAGCTGACAAAATCGGAAACGGAAAAACTGACTATACAAAAAGAAATTGAACGGCTGAAAATCAAAAAAGGGAGGTAATACTATTTTTGTAAAACAGCACTTTAGATGTGGATTTTCTTTTTTCATCCGACCTTAAACAACAGTATTTATTCATTACATTCTTTATTTCTGATGAAATACTATATTCACTGGTATATGACGTTTTCAAACAATACTTGAGAAAAGTACTAATTTTACCTTCTTTTATGTTCGTAATACAATAATGAAAAAGTGAACCATCGATTTTATACAAAAAGTAAAAAAGAGCAAAATAGAGTTCATGTTGTCATAGGGATTTGTTCTGTTTTAATTCTCTGTTTATTTGTTAGTATTGCAATAGCATCAGGGGTGTATTCGATCGGAGTTGTAACATTTGTGTTAATCTTGTCTGTAATAGCTCCATTCTATGATGTACCATCCCTACAGAAAAGTGGAAAGATGATTTATTACTCATCACTGTTCATAGCAGAACAACCTAAAAATGGATGTATAAAAGTTCATGGTGGAACGTTATTTGACTACTATTTCGTAATTGATCGGAAAATGAACGGAAAACAAAGGACGAATTTTATAATTCAGCAATATTTGCAAGGATTAGTGGCTCTGATAGAAAAATATGAATCCGATAAGCAAATGAAAATTCGCGGTACGAGCTATATAATAAATGATAGAACTGCAGAAAAAATGGGGTTTAAAATTGTCAAAACGGATAGTATAGAAAAGGTAATCTTAATTTATAACTATTTCAATATCCTCATTTCAAATTCATTTGCAAAAAACAGATTGTCATTTCCAAAGTTGAGTAGAACTAAAACATTTGAGGCGGATATTAGTCAGTTATTGGCACGAAAGGAATACATTGAGAAAATGAACAATATGTTTAAAAATGCTATTACTCAGAATGAGTAACAACAAATGATCCCCAGTTGAATGGGAAAGATAAGGTTGTAATTATGGAACTAAATACTTCAGAAGTAAAAGTATATTTGAAGAATATGGAAAAACAAAAAAGCTGTCCGAAAGAGAAATAGGGACAGCTTTTTTGTTCTAGTATGTATGCGTGGATTATTCCTCTTCTTTTTTCGCTTTTGCAGTTGTTTTCTTAGCTGCTGGTTTTTTCGGAGCGGCTTTTTCATCTGTCTTAGCAGCAGCCTTTTTAGCTGGAGCTTTTTTCGCAGGAGCCTTTTTTTCTGTCTTTTCAGCTGCATCCGTTGTTTTCTTTGCAGCTGCTTTTTTAGGCTTTTCTTCTTTTACCTCTTCAACTACTTCTTCCGCTGTTTCTTCTTCAAGAATAAGTGCACCGGCCTTTTGAAGAAGGTTATACCACTGGAATAGTTTCTTTATGTCAGAAGGATATACTCTGTCCTGATCGTAGTTCGGAAGTACTTCTTCCATATAATCTGCCAGTTTTTTCTGACTTTCTTTATGTGAAATAGTTTGTCCACCATTTTCTTTGTCAAAAATTGAACGGAATACATCTTTAAGTGGTATGTCTTCTTCATACGTGTAGATGCTGATGTCTTCCAAAGCAGAGATTCTGTTGTTTGAGTGCGCAGGAAAACGTTTACCATCTACCAAAGACTCAACAATAACATTGTTGTTTCCGTGAGCAACAACCTTGTACAATCCCGGTTTTCCGGAAATTGAAATAATTCCTGTTAGATTCATTTCGTGTTTTTGAATTTAGTTGCCAAAAATAGCATAAAGCATTAAAAAAAGAGCTAATTCCTTACGAATTTTGATTCTTTAACAAATTGATCAGTGACTATGAAAAGTTGATAAAGTCCCCGGGCAAGCCCTCTGACAGATATTTCTTTCCCGTTGATCGATCCTTGCTGAACCAGTTTACCATCCATACTGAGTATTGTATAGCTCCCGTTTAGTGATTCTGAAGTGAAAAGTGTTCCTGAAGAAGGGTTGGGAGAGAGCGTAATTTCCGATTTTATTTCATCTTCCTGAAGATCCAACACAGAAAAGAAAACTGTATTTGATCGAACCGTACATCCTGACGGATCAGTAGCGGCAACACTATAATAACCGGAAATTTGCGGAAAAGTAGTTTGATTAGTCTCGCCCGGTAATGGTTCATCATTGAGATACCATTGATAATTAATATTGTTACTGGCTATTAAAGCTCCGTTTAATTGTGAAATAAGTGACGGGTTAGGAGTACTCCCGGAAACAACATGTAGTGTGTCAGATTGTGCTTTACACCCTTTTTCGTTTTCGACATAAGCCGAATAATTATTGGTTTCAAACACTTCTAAGGGGTATGAAGTTTCTCCGGTGCTCCAGTTGATTGATAGTGGTTCAGGAGTGACTTCAAGTAACCCGGTCTTACTACATAGTAAAGTGTCTCCAAATACTTCGGGAGCAAAATTCGTACTGAGTAAGGTCGCAAGTGCATTTGCTTTTCCGGCTCCAAAAGCATAATTGGGAAGAGGAGAGGTGATAAACTCATCCGCAAAAGCTGTTTCCCTGAGAGCATTTTTAAAATCCTGCCAGGTAGACCTGGGACATTTTTCCAGATACAAGGCAGCAATACCCGCGACAACAGGAGAAGCCATGGATGTTCCTCCGTTTCGGACATGAAGCCCTCCTTCATCAAGTTGATTGGTCACGTATGATTCGTTCATTACCCGGGCAGAAAGAGTTAGGTCTCCCGCAGCGGTAATATCTGGTTTAAGAATATTTCTTCTGTTGGGACCTTTTGATGAATTTATACTCAGCTGTCCCGAAGGAATAAGTCCCCCGTCCGGTGGATAAACATTTCCTCCGAAATCAATGTAATTCTTCCTGTTTTGCATATTGGCAACCGTTACAACCTGCGGAGAACAAGCCCAGGCAGATACAATAGATTGTAGCGTGTCGGGAAAAATGTAGTGTTGGAAGTCCGGATGACTAACAGGGTCGGGAATAGTAGTTTCAAAGTTACTAAGCCCCAGATTAACATGACTCCAGGCATCAAAAACACCTTCTGCTCCGGTCGCCATAAAGCGGATCCGGTAATCTAGGCTATCGGTAAAAAATAAGGCTCTCAGGTTATAATTCGGTCCGATAATTCGCTGATTATAAATCAGCTGTCCGATTGTGTTACTTCCGTTTTCTAATGTTTCAAAAACATCTGTATTTAATACAGCGCCTGCCTGAAAAAAATCTGTTCTTCCTCTGAAATCCGGTCCCGGAGCATCTGCTCCGAAAGCAAATTGAAGATTAGTAATGTCATTGGTGTCGGCCCATACATCAACATAAACTCCCGGTGCTCCGAAAGAAAGAGAAGGATTAGGAATTAACCACGTAAAAGACGTGTCGGAGTTTGTTTCTCCGTGAATATGATACGGACTCCATGCTCCTGAATTTCCTGCTGCGGCAACAACAATTCTTCCGGGTTTATCAGATAAAAGACTATCTATATATAACGTAGCGGGATCGGTTCCGTCATGACTTCCCAGATAAGTTCCTAAACTCAGATTAACTACTGCCGGCATATTGAGTGTGTCTGCTACAGCAAAAACATAATCGACAGCTTCTGCCACTGTTGTGGTGAAATTACCTCCTGATACTGGGTTTTTTACAATAATGATGGAGGATTCAGGAGCTACCCCTTTATTTCTTCCGTTCGCAAGACCATTTCCCGAACCTGTTCCAGCGACAGTGGTTCCATGTCCCGATCCTGCGTAATCCGGATAAATACCTGTATTGAAGTCGCTGGAGTCATATATCTGCCCATATCCATATTTAGCAGGAGTTCTTGCATTTATAGCAGCGGTCTGATCCCAGTACCGTAATACTCTGCTGTTGCCATCACTATCCAGAAAATCACCATGTGTAATATCACAGCCCGTATCAACATATCCTATGATAACCCCTTTCCCTGTATAGGGGGAGGGTAGTCCCTCCAACCCGGAATGAATTGGAGTAACTGAGTGCGTTACAATAGCACTGTCATTGAGGAGTACAGGTTGGTAAGAAGTATTAATCGCAGCTATAGAACCGTCTTTTATCGCTTTTTTGAGTTCAGAAAAGGAAGCGGAAACGTAAGCCCATCCGTTCGCTGAATACCGGTAGACAATTGGATCGGGAAGTTGTACACCTTCCTTTATTTTTACAGCATAATTACCATAAGAAGTTTCGTTGTGTATGGTATCAAAGACAGATAGTTGTCCCCATGAAATACAGGAAATAACTCCTGTTAAGATCAAAAGCCAGTACTTTACCATTCGTAAGATTTCTCGTCCAATGTTCAACTTTTTTTTACCATCAATGGAAAAAATATTCCAAAATTCAGGATGTTTTATCATCTTTGGCATGAATACTGCAGAAAACTGTAGTAAACAGTTAAAGATATGAAAAAAATAGTAGTTAAGTTATCGCTGGCATTTTTCGCGTTAGGACTGTCGGCAGTTTCATTTGGACAGGAAAAGGGAGTTCTGAATTGGTATAACGGTAAAACACCGGGAATGAATACCGAAAAGGCCTACAAGAAATTGAAGAAGAAAGAGTCTTCTACAGTTGTTGTAGCGATTATTGATTCCGGAGTGGATACTTTTCACGAGGATTTACAAGGGCAAATCTGGGTAAATGAAAAGGAAATTCCCGGAAATGGAATTGATGACGATGGAAACGGGTATATCGATGATGTTCATGGTTGGAACTTCCTTGGAAATGCCAATGGAGAAAATATGAACGATGCTAAACTGGAAGTTACACGTTTGTATCAGCAACTTAAAGCTAAATATGACGGTAAGTCGGAAGATGAAGTAGAAGATAAAGAGGAATATGCTTTCTACAAAAAAGTGAAAGACGACTACAATGCTAAAAAGAACGAGTACGAAGGATATGTAATGCAAATTACTATGTTTAAGGATCAGATGTTACCAATGGTGCCGACAATGATCTCAAAAGCATTGGGGAAAGAGGACTACACATTGAAAGACCTTAAGAAATGGAAGCCTGAAGATGCGCAGATGCAACAAATGAAGCAGGTTGCGATTTCATTGAAAACAGGAGATCTTACACCTGAAGTATTGGAAGAGCAGTTGGAGCAAATTCAGGGAATGTTGGAAACACACTATAGTCTGGATAAAGATTTTCGTGCAATTGTAGGTGACAAGCCGAATGATTTTTCAGATGTTAAATACGGAAACACAGATGTAAAAGGTCCGGATGCACTACATGGTACACACGTTGGAGGAATTGTTGGATCTCTTCGTGGAAACGGCTTGGGAGGTGACGGAGTAGCAGCGAATGTTAAATTGATGTCACTACGCGCAGTTCCTAACGGAGATGAGTATGACAAAGATATTGCTCTTGCTATTCGTTACGCAGTTGATAATGGAGCAATGGTAATCAATATGTCTTTCGGAAAAGCATACTCTCCAAATCAGAAAGAAGTGTATGAGGCAATGCGTTATGCGGAAGAAAAAGGAGTGTTGTTAGTACATGCAGCAGGTAATGATAGCAAGGACCTTGACGAGGAGCCAAATTTCCCGGCTGTAATGTATGATTTCCAGGAGAAGGAAAATTCAATGTTGCTTACAATTGGAGCGTCTACTCGTCATGCAAAGAAAGGCGAATTGGCAGCCGCATTCTCAAATTACGGAAAGAAATCAGTAGATATTTTTGCTCCCGGTTTTGAGATCTATAACACAGTTCCTGAAAATGAATATATGAAATTACAGGGAACTTCAATGGCTGCTCCAATGGTATCAGGTGTGGCAGCTTTGATTAAGTCGTACTATCCTTCACTTTCGATGAAAGAAGTTAAGGACATCATCATTGAGTCTGGAAAAGATTACTCGGGAACGATGCATGTAAAACCAGGTACAGATGAAAAAGTTGACTTTGCTACACTTTCAAAAACAGGAAAAGTAGTTGATGTTATGGAGGCTATTAAACTTGCAGAAGTGAAAGCAGCCGCTAAAAACTAATTCAGTTGTATAGAGAAAATGTAAAGGGGCTTTGATCAGCCCCTTTCTTTTTTAACGAAAACTCAAAGTAAGAAAAAGTCTAACTTTTCGTTATATTTGTGGGAGTGCCTCTTTCGGGCACTTTTTTTGTAGTATCAATAATATGAAGAGAGGAATCATAACACTTTTAGTGACAGTATGCTTTGTGCAATTATCGTATGGGCAGGAGTTTAAAGGAATCGGACCATTTACCAGTCTACAGGGATACTTTAAGGCGTTTCATAATGGGGTTATCCGTCAGTTGGAGTATCTGCCTGTTAAATCATTTCAGGTAGGAGACAATCTTCTGGCTTATATCGATAATAAAGGAGACGTAAAAGTATTTCAGGGAGAACAGGTAAAAACATTAGCCGGAGTAGCGAATAACTATAGTGTTTCCGATAATATTCTTGTGTTTAACACGGGGCCTGTTACTTCGGTCTGGAAAGATGGTAAAGGACAATTACTGACGAATTTCGGACGAAGGTATGTTGTAGCGGATAGTTTGGTTGTTTTTGAGGACACACAATTCAATTCCGTAAAAGTGTGGTATAATGGTCAGATAAAAGACCTGTACACCGTGATCGGTGATATATACTTACCTGCGGGGGTAGGTGATAACGTAGTTGCTTTTGCAGCCGTTGGAGGAACACATTACGTATTCTATAAAGGAGCATTTTATGAAGCCGGAACGTATCGTGATCCGCTTACATTTTCCTGTGGACGTGATATTGTAGCGTTTAATGACCCGGTACAAATGTCCTTTGCTATTTTTGAAAAAGGGGAATTTCTTGATCTCGAGTCTATGCATGCCAAACGCTTTATAGCCGGTTGGTCTTGTGTTACTTATACAGATCAAAATGGAAATTTACAATACTACGCTAATAATAGTGTAAAAACATTATCTAATTATGCTCCGGATTATTGGGATGCCAAAGATCAGATGGTCGTTTGGGGAGAGGGTGATCTATTCCAGGTATGGGATGGAAAAAGAAAAGTAACGGCAGCTTATTTCAAACCCGAAAAATGGAAGCTGAAAAACAACGTTATTGCTTTTCAAAATCAAATGAAAGGAGTGGATTGTGTTATTGATGGAAAAGTAATAAACATAACAAACGAACCGGTGATTGATTTTTATATTTCGGGAAACATGGTTGTGTGTGAACTGCCGAATTCTTCTTTTCTGGCATATGTAGATGGAAGAAAGATCCGATCGTAATTACAAAATCATTTCTCTGACTATCTTTGTAAAAAAATAAAACTATGAACAGTTGGTTTACCGTTAAGGTTAAATATACGAAACAATTGGAAGATGGAAGGTTAAAGCGTGTCAGCGAGCCTTACCTGTTCAACGCAATGTCTTTTACTGATGCCGAAGCACGCGCTTATCAGGAAATAGGAGAGACGGTGAAGGGAGAATTTCTGATCACAAATATTGCTAAGACTGACTTTGCTGATATCTTTCACTACGAAGACTGTGATACCTGGTATAAAGTAAAGATTACTTACGTCTCTGCTGATCCGGATAGCGATAAAGAAAAACGTATTTCCAACAATCTTCTTGTAAATGCTTCGAGTGTAAAAGAGGCCTTTGACAGAACAAATGAAAGTATGAAGGGGATGATGGTTTCATTTGATATTCCATCGATTATTTTATCTCCTATTCTGGATATCTTCCCTTTCAATGAAGAGGAAATGGAGTACCATGAACAACAACAGACAGTAGAGGATAATACGGAACCAATTGGTTTTAAGGGTGCTACTGCAGGTGTTTTCTCGGCTTCGGGTTCTGATGATGATGACACGGACGAAGAAGTTCAGGGGGTAGTGGAAGACGATTATGATGGTGAAGAAGAGTAAGCAAAATGGATAGGTTTCTGAAAGCACTTCGGGACGATCATCACAATTTTTCGAAAGGAGAGTTGGAAAGGATCGCTGAAAATGTTAATCCGTTTGACTTTTTCGGAGTTTGGTTTAAAGAAGCAATTGAATCTGCTGCTCCTGAACCCAATGCTATGAATATTGCAACGGTGTCGGAGGATGGACAACCAAGTTCAAGACTTGTTTATCTGAAAGAGTTTTACGACGAAGGTCTTGTATTTTACACAAATTATAATAGCCAAAAAGGGAGGGAAATAGCAAAAAACCCGAAAGTAGCGGCTCATTTTTTCTGGCATCCTCTCGAAAGACAGGTCAGAATAGAGGGAATTGCCCGAAAAGCTCCCGTTTCATTAAGTGACAAGTATTTTGAATCCCGTCCTAAAGGCAGTCAGTTAGGAGCCTGGGCGTCGGAACAAAGTGATGAGCTTTCGGACCGAAAGGATTTAATTCTGAAAACGGAACTGATGGAGAAGGAGTTTGCTGGTACGATTCCCCGTCCCGAACATTGGGGAGGATATGTTATTGAACCGTTACATTATGAATTCTGGCAGGGAAGACCTAATCGTCTTCACGACAGAATTTGTTTCCGAAAAGAAGGTGCAAACTGGCAGGTGTACCGTAAGAATCCGTAGTTAGTATGAGTGAAAAGCTCCCGTATATGTATACTCTTCCAAATGGGTTAAGAGTAGTTTTTCAACCGGTAAAAAATCAGGTGGCGCATGCCGGTATTACTGTTTTGGCCGGCTCAAGGTTTGAGGAAGATCATGAAGAAGGTCTGGCTCATTTCCTGGAGCATTCTATTTTTAAAGGAACAACCAAAAGAAAGGCATTCCATATTCTCAGTCGTCTGGACTCGGTAGGAGGAGAGTTGAACGCATATACGGCTAAAGAAGAGATTTGTATCTATGCCTCATTCTCAAAAACGTATTTGGCGCGGACACTGGAGCTATTGGCGGATATTGTTTTCCATTCGACTTTCCCTGAAAAAGAAATTCAGAAAGAGAAGGAAGTGATTGTTGATGAGATTAATTCCTACCTGGATAGTCCTTCAGAGTGCATTTTTGATGAATTTGAAAGCCTGCTATTTGCCAATCATCCGCTTGGTAGAAATATATTAGGAACTCAGGAAACCGTTCACTCGTTTACCCGTGAACATTTATTGGCGTATGTCGCTCGTTATTTTGGTCCCGAAAATATGGTTTTATCAATTGTGGGCCAATTCTCGGAGCGGAAAATACAAGAATTGTCTACCCGATATTTTGGTGATTATAATGGATTGGGTAAGGCCCCGGTACTGAATCATTTTCAGAATTATGCTCCGGTAACAGTTGAGAAAAATAAGTCCAACTATCAGTCACACGGACTTATGGGAGGACTAGCATACCCCTATAAAGCCAAAGAACGAAAGGCAATGGTATTGTTGAATAATATTCTCGGTGGTCCGGCACTTAACTCACGACTTTCTTTATCGGTTCGCGAAAAATATGGCTATTCGTATAGTATTGAGTCGAATTACACACCCTATGCGGATACCGGGTTTTTCTCCATTTATTTTGGTACGGATAAACGTCATGTGCAAAATACATTACGGGTGGTCCATAAAGAGTTGAAGCGGTTAAAGGAACAAAAACTTGGAGTTGTACAACTGTCCAAAGCTAAAGAACAGCTGAAGGGACATCTGGCATTGGCGGGAGAAAGCAATTCAGGCTTGATGCTTGCACTGGGAAAAAGTGTATTGATTTTTGACCAGATTGATACCACACGGGAAATTTATAAAGGAATTGATAATATTACTGCGGAGGAATTGCTGCATATTGCCAATGAAATCTTTGATACTGAAAAACTGACTTACCTGATCTATAACCAACGAGAGGAAGGGGAGGAGTTATATATCTAAAAAAACACCCCATTCTTTTGAATGAGGTGTTTCCATTTATCTATTTGTTTTTTAATTCTTAATAATTCTGAATTCAGTTCTTCGGTTCAATTGGTGTTCTGCCTCAGAACAATCAGAAACAACGTCTCCTTCACAGCCACAATCATTTACTAATTGTGTTTCACCATATCCTTTTCCTGAGATTCTGTCAGGGTTACTGATACGTTTACTTATATAATTGACAGTGCGTTTTGCACGTCTGTCTGACAGCCACTCATTGTATTCGTATGATTCGCGACAGTCCGTATGTGACCCACACTCTATTACCATATTCGGATTATTGTTCATCGCATCAATAATTTTCTGCAACTTTTCTTTAGCATCTTTACGTATGAAAGAGCTATTCAGGTCAAAGTAAATCGGATCCAGTTTAAGAATTTGTCCAAGGTCTTCACCAACGGAAGCTTTCTCCATCAATAACTGGGCATTTAGAATACTCTCATCTGTTAATTCGAATGACAGGTCAATAGTTTTAGAAAGATAACCTTCTTTTGTAATCTTAAATTTCAGATTAGCATTTCCTCCTTCATCTCTTGACTGAAGAATTTTTGATGTATACATTCCCATCTCATCCGTTTCTAATTCTTCAAGAACAGAATCGTTTTCATCTAAAATCTGAACGGTAACCGTTCCAACAGATGAATTAGAAGCAATATCAATCGTTTCAATTTTCAACTGGTAGTAGGGGATAATTTTCATATCATCCAGTCGTAGATAAACCGGTTTGTATATTTCTTCATATTCAGGAATACAATTTGTTGCCAGTTTAGCTGTATGGAAAGTTGTTTTTCCATTGTTATAGGTATAGGTTAACTCGTATTCCTTACACTTTTCAAGCTTGGTAAAGTAAACTCCGTCCCGGATTCTGGGGAAAACAGTGACAGAAGAGTTTTTATCACAATTGGTACAGGCAACTGTAATGGCAATATCTTCGGGAAGTGGTTGATCGTTCACTACAAAGATCTGTCCCTTTAAAATCGCCGTATTGCTGTTTCGGGGAGGGAAATGCTGAATTTCATAAATGTCAAGATCCCCTTTACCTCCTGCACGGAAAGATGTGATATATCCTTTGAAACCATCTGTAGTTGTTGTATAAAAAGCATCATCTGCAGGGGAGTTGATAGGGTAGCCCATATTAGCGGGCGTTTCCCAGTTTCCTTCTTCGTTACGTTTTGCACAGAAAATATCAAAACCTCCCATCGATTTTGATCCGTTTGAAGCAAAATACAAGGATTCATTGTCGATACTTACAAATGGAGCATCCTCATCATAAGGAGTATTAATTTCAGGGCCAAGGTTTTGTGGCTCAGACCATGAATCGTTTCCTGTTTTTTTCATGACATAAATATCTCTTCCTCCGAATCCACCGGGACGATCAGAAACAAAATAGACCTCAGAACCATCTGGTGTTACGTACAAGTGTGGTTCCCAATTTTTAGTATTAACGGTTTGTTTATCGATCGGTTGAATCGCGTTAAATGTTCCGTTGTTATATTGGGAGTAGTAAATATCTCCGTTTCCGGATTCATCGTTGTACACATATACTTTTCTTTCATCAATACTGACTGAAACAGTAGCTTCGTTTTGATTGGGTTTACAAAAGTCCAGAATTTCAGGAGATTGCCATTTACCATTTTCATCCTGAAAGCTGACAAAGATATCTTCCAGATAATTGTTTGTCGCTGGGTCTATCATATCTTCATTTTCTTCATCTTTCCAAAGCCTTCGGGAAGTAAAAAAGAGCGAAGTCCCATCAAGTGACACAATAGGAGCATACTCCGGACCGCTGGTATTGATAGAGTCTCCGATATTAGAGAGTTTATCATCTGATGGATTATTCATGAGTTCTTCTGCTATTTCACATTGGATAAGTCCCAATTCGGCATACGAAGAAAGAATATTCTTTTTCCCGGCCAGATCAAGAAATTTCTGGTAGTGATCTACAGCCTTTTTTATATTTCCTAACCGGTGATGTGCTTTACCAAGATAGTATACAGCATCAATTGGAGCCTGTTGTTCTTTAGCGCTGGAAGCATCATATTTTTGGGTAACATTGGCACAGGCTTTTGTCAACGGATCAACAGGACTATTGATATCCGGGTGATAATATAAGTAGGCATAACCCAGCCGATATTGGAAATTGGCATTTTCAGGAGAAGTGTTCACCAGGTTTTCCGCAATCGTGGCAGCCTGTCTGAACATTCCGTTCAAAAGAAGTTCGCTGTTTGCGTGGACTAACTTTTCTGGATTACCTTCCCGGATCAGTTGTTGTAGTTCTTTTTCACTGTACTGACCGTAAGAAATTCCAGAAAAAGTTAAAGTGATTAGGAGAATACGTGAAATTCGTAAAATTCGATTGATCATAAGCTTAATTCATTAATGTATGATATGGCTTTATACGGGAAGATAATCAGAAGGTTACAAAATAAAAAAGAGGACAAAAAATGTCCTCTTTCTCGTAATAATGTATGTTGTATTACAACTTGGTAATCGTGAATTCAGTACGTCTGTTTAACTGATGTTGTTCTTCTGAACAAGATGATTCTTGTTTACCTTCACATGTACAGTTGTTAACCAGTTTAGTTTCCCCATACCCTTTGTACTTAACACGTGCAGGTTTGGAAATTCTGGATTTGATATATTCTGCTGAACTTTTTGCACGTTTGTTGGAAAGAGACTGGTTATAGGCTTTAGAAGCTCTGCAGTCAGTATGTGCTCCCAATTCAATTTCCAAAGTAGGGTTCTCGTTCATTACTTTCACGATTTTATCCAGCTTTGGCTTTTCAGAATCTCTGATATTCCATTTGTCAAGGTCAAAGTAAATGGTATTAACAGCCAGCATGTTTCCGATGTCTTTTCCAAGATCCAGTTTATTCAACCCGATATTTTTAAGAACAGTTGACTCGTTTCCTAGGTCATTTGTATTCAATGGGTTTTCATACGTTACGTATCCGTTTTTGGAAACGCGAAGGCTAAGTTCCGGATCATCACCATATTCTTTTCCTTTAAGGATATCAGATGAATACTTACCGTCTTTATCTGTCATCATTTTCTCAACTACGTTTCCGTCTTTGTCAAGAATTTCAATCAGAACACCTTCCAATGGCTCTCCTGAGTCCGTATCTGTTATAGTACCTGCCAGTTCGTAATCAAGAGCCGGAATAATTGTCCAGTCTTCCAGTCTTAACAATACCGGCTTATATATTTCCTCATACTCATCATCACATTTTGTTTTGATCTTGTCTGTGTGAAATACAGTTTCTCCATCATTGTATGCATACACCATTTCATATTCACGACATTTGTCAAGATTACTCATATAGGTGTTGTTCGATGTTCTTGGGTAAACTGTACGGATATTCGTTTCACCACAATTCAGACATTTTACCGTAATGTTTACATCTTCTGGTAAAGATTCTCCACCTACTACTGTTATAAGTCCTTTAAGCAGAGCAGAGTTTTTACGTCCGAAGTAATTGTCTTCAATTTCGTAGATATCCTTTTCTCCTTTCCCATCAGCGCGGAAAGAGGTAATATATGCAAATCTTCCGTCGGAAGTAGTAGTATAGTACAAATCGTCTCCTGTAGAATTTATTGGAGTTCCCATATTAATAGGAGCAGACCATACACCCATATCATCACAAACACTAACGAAAATATCAAATCCACCGATTGAATTTTCATTGTTCGAAGCAAAGTAAAGTGTTTTATTGTCTACAGCAATAAACGGAGCATCTTCATCATAAGCACTGTTGATCGGAGCACCAAGGTTATAGGGCTCACTCCAACTACCATCAGGTAGTTTAGTAATACGATAGATGTCACGTCCACCCATTCCTTCTTTACGATCCGAAACAAAATAAATGGTGTTTCCATCAGGAGTAACGGTAATATGAGGTTCCCAGGAATCCGTATTCACACCTTCAAGATCAAATTTTTGTAAATCATTAAATCTTCCGTTCTGGAAATCTGAATAATAGATATCACCGTTTCCTGTAAGGTCATTGTACGTGTACAATTTTCTTTCATCAGAACTTACAGAAATAGTAGCCTCATTTTGATTCGGCTGTGAATTTTCAAGACGAATAGGTGTTTCCCAGGCTCCGTCGAAATCTTTGTAACTAACATAGATGTCTTCCAGATAAGTATCTGTTCTGGGGTCAATGTATTCGGCATTTGATGAATCTTCCCACAAACGTCTTGAGGTAAAATACAACGCGCTTCCGTCAAGAGAAACAGCCGGAGAATACTCCGGAGCTTCCGTATTGATGGATTCTCCTATGTTTCGAATTTGAACAGACGAACTTTTATCTGTAGCAACTTCCGTTTTTTCACATTGCATCAGAGCTAATTCAGAGAAGCCTCTCAGTGCCGCTTTTTTAGGAGCTTTGTCAATGTATAACTGATAGTATTTTTTAGCTTCTTCAATATCTCCCTGATGGTGATAACACGATGCCAGGTGATAAAGCGCATCTATCGGAGCCTGCGTTTCCTTATCGCTGGAAGCATTATACTTCAGAGTCGTATTATCTTTAACTTTTTCAAGTATATTGATTGCTTCTTCGTAATTAATACTCTGTTGAGAAAGAGCATATCCTTTACGATAAAGGAAGTTTGAATTTCCGGGATTGCTTTCAATCAGTTTATCAGCCACGATAATAGACATTCTATAGCGTCCATCCATCAAAAGATCGGTATTCTTCTTTAGCAGCTGTTTGGTTGATGCGGTTTGCGCAAATTCAATGATTTCCTGATCTGTTTTTTGCGCATACAAAGTCATTGAGCTTGTTAGCACTACAGCGGTAAATAGGATTAGTTTTTTCATCTTTACTTTGTTTCTACCTCTAAGGATACGAATATACTAATTTCCAATTAAATAAAAAGATTATTCAATAATTCTGAATTCTGTTCTTCTGTTTGCCTGATGTTCTTCTTCCGAACAATCGGAAACAATACCTCCTTCACAGGGACAGTTGTTAACGAGTTTGCTTTCTCCATACCCTCTCCCAGAAATTCGGGAAGGATCGGAAATTTTCTTTCGGATATAGTCAGCAGAGGCTTTTGCACGACGTTCTGACAAAGCCAGATTGTAGTTTGCAGAACCTCTGCAATCAGTATGCGAGCCTAACTCAATTCGAATGGAAGGATTGTCATTCATTATTTGTACAATCTTATCCAATTCGACTTTAGCGTCTTGTCGGATAGTGGACTTGTCAAGGTCAAAATAAATCGGATTCAGTTTAAGAACCTTAGAAAGTTCTTTCCCTACATCCGGTTTATCGATTAGATAGGCAAGGTCTATAGCCGCTTTTTCTCCAAGAGTTTCTTTTACTTCGAATTGCTGAGTTAAGTATCCGTCTTTGGTAACTTTGACTATAAAGTGGATCGGGTCACCAAAGAAACTGCTATCCAGTAATGCAGAGGTAAATATTCCGTCGTTGGATGTAGAATGTTTTTCGAGTAGTTTTCCATCAGCAGAGAAAAATTCAACAGTAGCTTTTTCTACAGGTGTTTGGTCTGCAAAATCAGAGATACTTCCTTTGAGATGGTACTTCATAAACGGAATGATTGTCATGTTATCGAGACGGAGAAGGGCACGGCTGTGAATTTCTTCAAACTCAGTATCACATTTAGTTGTAATCTTTTCTTTGTAGAATTCAGTTTCGTTTTCACCGTACGCATAGACTAATTCATATTCCCTGCATTTTTCGAGACGCGAAAAATAAACACCGTCGCGCACTCTTGGGTAAAGGGTTACCGAGGTTTTATTTCCGCAGTTCAGACAGGAAACAGTTACAGAAAGATCCTGAGGTAACGGATGGTTTCCTGCCACAACAATTTCTCCTTTCAGAACAGAAATACCTTGTTGTCCCGTTTCGTTATTCTTGACTTCGTAAATATCCTTTTCTCCAAAACCACCTTTTCTGAAAGAGGTCAGATACCCCGTAGCCCCATCCATCGTTGTGGTATAAAAAATATCGTCTCCGGTTGAGTTTAAAGGAACTCCCATGTTGATGGCCGGAGACCAGTTTCCGTTTTCATCCTGTACTGACATAAATATGTCAAATCCTCCCATTGATTTTGTTCCGTTAGAAGCAAAGTACAGAGTTTTATTATCCATGGCAAGAAACGGAGCGTCTTCATCAAATTCGGAGTTGACTTCCGGTCCGAGATTAACGGGTTCGCTCCAACTTCCGTCCGGTAGTTTCACCATGCGGTAAATATCTCGTCCACCGTATCCACCCGCACGATCAGACACAAACAACATAGTTTGTCCATCTGGTGTTACAGTTAAATGAGGTTCCCAAAATTTACTGTTTAGTTTTTTGATGCCTGCAGCCTGTATTTGCTGAAACTGATTTCCTTTGAATTCTGAAAAGTAAATATCCCCGTTTCCGCTGACATCATTATAGACATAAATTTTTCTTTCGTCCATACTGACAGAAACAGTTGCTTCATTCTGATCCGACTGACAGAATTCGAGAAGAGCCGGTTCAGACCAGCTGTTGTTCAGATTTTTATAACTGACATAAATGTCTTCCCAGTAATGGTTCGTGTTCAGATCTTTCATGTCTTTATTCAACCCGTTTTTCCACAATCGTCGTGCAGTGAAGAAAAGTGCAGAACCATCCAGAGAAACAACAGGAGAAAATTCGGGGGCTTCTGTATTAATTACAGCTCCCAGATTTTTCAACTCATAATTTTTCGGGCTTTTTAACTCTTTTCTTGCATTTCCAACCTGGGTGATACCTAATTCAGCCCAGGGGTACAAAGCATTTTTTGATGTGGAACTCTCCAGATATTTTTGATAAAACTCTGTGGCTTTGTCTAACATTTCATTTTGATGATAACATTTTCCCAAATAATAATATACATCTATGGGAGCAGCCGTTTCTTTTTCACTACTGGCATCGTAAAGTTTCTTTACATTTTTCACTGCTTTCTCAAGATAGGGAAGTGCCTGTTCGTATTGCGACTGAGAGAAGAGAAGCGCATATCCTTTACGATAATTATAATTGGCATTATCCGGTTCTGTTTCCAGTAAGCGATCAATAATCTGAATCGACTGGTAGTAATTGGCTACCAGTAAGAGTTGAGAATTTTCTCTCAATAATTCTCCCGGCGAGGATTTTGACAAAATACGTTGCATCTCCTCCTGCGTGTATTGTCCGTTTACTGAAGCAAAAGATGCTACAAAAAGAAGCAGTACAAATAGTTGTGTTTTCATAGTAGAAACTAAAAAACCCATCACTTAGGATGGGTAAAGATCAATATTACAGTGTTTTAGAATTCCCTGTTGGCATCAAATTGCTCTAAGTAATCTGCTACGCGACGCACAAACTGTCCTCCCAACGCACCGTCAACCACCCGGTGGTCATAGGAATGAGAAAGGAACATCTTGTGACGAATTCCGATAAAGTCTCCGTCCGGTGTTTCGATAACGGCCGGCATTTTACGAATAGCTCCTACGGCAAGGATTGCAACCTGAGGCTGAGGAATAATTGGTGTTCCCATTACGTTTCCGAATGAACCAACATTCGTAATCGTATAAGTTCCGCCGGAAATCTCATCTGATTTCAATTTATTCTGACGAGCTCGGTTTGCCAGATCATTAACTGATTTTGTCAATCCGACAAGGTTCAGACGATCTGCATTCTTAATTACCGGAACAATCAGGTTTCCTGAAGGAAGAGCTGCTGCCATTCCTACGTTAATGTCTTTGCGTTTGATGATATTGGTTCCGTCAACGGAGATATTAATCATCGGGAAGTCCTTGATCGCTTTTACGATTGCTTCAATGAAGATAGGCGTAAAGGTGATTTTTTCTCCTTCTCTTTGTTCAAATTGCTTTTTAACTTTATTACGCCAGTTCACGATGTTGGTAACATCAGCCTCAACATATGAAGTAACGTGAGGTGAAGTTTGTTTCGAAAGGACCATGTTCTCAGCGATGATTTTACGCATTCGATCCATTTCGATAATTTCATCTCCTGGATTAACTACTACATTCGGTCCTTTTGGTGCTGCTGGCGCAGGAGCCGGTTTATCCAATGCAGGAGTCACAACTCCATTTGTAGATGGCGTTGCAGCGGGAGCACTTACTGGTGCTGTTCCGCGATTATCAAGATAACTTAAAATATCTGTTTTTGTAACTCTTCCGTTCGCACCTGTTCCCTGGATATTTTCTAGCTCAGCCATAGAAACATTTTCTTTTTCAGCAATGCTTCGTACTAATGGAGAGTAGAATTTCCCGGAAGGTCCGTTTTTATCAAGAGCGGATACTTCACCGGCAACCTCTGCAACTGTATTCATTACAGCTTCAGCTGCGGCAGGTACGGAAGTAGTATCGGCAGCAGGAGCAGCTACAGGCTCTGATGTATCACCATCAGTTGCAATGATCGCAATAACTTCACCAACCTGAACAGTCTGATCCTTTTCGAATAAGCGTTTCACAAGAACTCCGGCAGCTTCAGAAGGTAATTCATTATCCACCTTATCTGTGGCAACCTCTACTAGAGGCTCGTCCATTTCAACTGTATCACCAACTTCTTTCAGCCAATTTGTGATTACCGCTTCGGTAACGCTTTCTCCCATTTTGGGAAGTCGAATCTCTATCTGTGCCATATATTATATGTTCTTTCTTTGGAATAATCGAGCACAAAAATAACCTAAAATTCTAAAAGAACAAGGTTTCGGAATAGTAATATCTGTGTTAAATTGAAGTTGAAACCGATGATGTTTACTATTTGAAAGATTCTTTTCTGATAATTTGTCCAATGCGAAGAGAAGTGACTAATCCCGCATTAGTCCCGGTCTATTTTTCTCCAGCTTTTCGACAGAATCTGTAAATCTTTTAACCAGGAGTAGTCTCTGGCGTATATGAGATTCATTTTTTGAATGGATTCTTTTTTCTGTGGCTGAGCGGAGAATTCATCGGCTGGTGTAAGGATGCCCGGTTTGATTCTGGGAAGGTACAGACTGGATTCATCGTATTGATAATGGTAGCCGACAAAAGACTTTTTGCCGGAAAGAATCTGCCACATATTCCGAAGAAATGAGTATTTGTTGGTGAAAAACCACATCCAGATCCAGAAAGTGAGTAGGAAAAAGACAGAAAGGGCAATATCTAACGTGCGCTTGTTTCTCCTGTTTTTCTGCTTAGAGATGGAGTTTACGTCAAATACATAGAGATCTCCGCTGGAGTCAATGGAATTACTTCCAATAATGAACAGGCTGTCTGGTTGTGCAATTTTAAAGTCAATTTTGGAGGAATCAATTCGCGTCATCCATTCAATGATGGTTTGTGCGGTCGTGTCTTTAGCACAAAAAATGATCTCATCCATCTTGTGGATATGAACGATTTGATCCAATTGGCTAATTGTTCCTACGGCAGCGTCATCTTTCTCGTGAGCCGGAGAAACTATTTCGATACGATTGATTTTAGTATTGGTATGTTCCAGAAGTGTTTTTACTCGCCGAGATTCTTCTTCCGAACCAATAATAACAAAGTTTTTATTTCTGTTTCCGTACAGGTCAAATTTACCGCCTATGGTAAAATGAAGTAGAATTCGTGATAACAGGTAATACAGAATTGTAGAAGCCGTTCCTACCAGAATAAACAGACGTGAGAATTGCCAGTCTTTAGGAAGCAGGGCGTAGAAAACCAGAATGAGTCCTGTTCCTAACAAACCTCCTGTTGCAAAACGTTGCAGACGAACAGGTTTGTCGTATCCGCCGGAGAAGAGGATTGCAATCATCCAGATTAACGTATAGACAGGTAAAGCTATTCGAAGAATATTCTCGGGGAAATCGGTTCCTTTTTCATGCCAAAATGACGTTAACCAATTAAGGAGTAGTAAAATACAGGTGAAATCAACAGCCGGCAGAAAAGCTCGTTTAATGAAACGATTCAGAATAGCTATTCCGGCCCGGAAGTAGATAGCGAGATTGATCAAAAAAGAAAACAGCCGGGCATTCTTCTGTGAGAAATGTTTGCGCGCAAAAATGATCATAGCCCTGTAAAAAACAAACACGTAGTTTACACTGCTCTTTTTCGTGCTCTCACCTTTATAGTGAATAATCCTTGTTTCGGGGAAATAATAGTTTTTGTAACCACCTAAAATGATACGGTAGGAGAGGTCAATATCTTCCCCGTACATAAAAAAAGCTTCATCGAGTAAACCCACTTTATCCAGAGCTTCTTTTCGCATGAGCATAAAGGCACCACTCAGGATTTCAATTTCATTGGTTTCGAATTCACTCAGGTATCCCAGGTGGTATCTTCCGAAGCGTTTTGACTTTGGTAACAATCGCGATATTCCGAAGATCTTGTAGAACGCAACAGAAGGAGTGGGAAGACCTCTTTTAGACTCCGGAAGGAATTTTCCTTTTCCATCCAGCATTCGTACTCCTAAACCTCCAGCGCTCGGATGCTCATCCATAAAGCGAACCACTTTCTCGAAGGTATCTTCCTCAACTACTGTATCCGGGTTTAAGAGAAGAATATATTCTCCATTGGCGATACGCATAGCCTGATTGTTGGCTTTGGAGAAACCTACATTATCTGTATTGGCGATCAGATGAACTTCTGGAAACTTACTCCTGACCATTTCTACTGATCCGTCAATCGAATTATTATCAACGACAAAAAGCTCACAGCTTACATTTTGTATGGCTTTCCGACACGAGTTGAGACACTGTTCGAGAAAGTACTCAACGTTGTAATTGACAATAATGACGGAAAGTTTAGTAGACATGTTTTTTTAAAGGATGTTAGCTTCAACCGTGTATAGTTGATCTGCGCGTATAGTTATTTCCTGACTTAAAACCTGATCGGTTACTGTGCGTACTCGTAACTCATAATAATCCTGAGAAATGAAATCCTTTAGATTAACATCTTTAACATTACAAAGAAAGGATGTAAGTTGTGTTTCAGGGATGTTAAGTTTTTCAGCAATTAACGTTTCATTTTGTCCCGGTGCGCTAATAAATATCTGTATTTCATCAATGAAATCAAAGTTAGCCGAAGAGGGGTTGACGATTGAGAGTTTTAATTGTGAAAGTTGAATTGTATTTACATATTTTGTAGAGGTTCCTTCTGATTCAAACTGGGACGTCGAGTTGGTTTCAACATCCGGAGAATAAACGGTAAACGGAATGCTGATACCCGTCTGGGAAGGAATCACAATGTCTGTAGAGTAGTCCAGGGTGAAAGTCCCTAGTTTTCTGCACGATGTACAGAAAAGAAGCACAGTTGTTATCATCAGTAAATAAGTGGTCAGACGTTTCATAATTATTTATTTTATCGCAATACAGGAGATTTCAACAGGAACATCCAGAGGTAGTTTAGCTACCTGAACCGTTTCTCTTGCCGGAAAATCCTTTGTAAAATAAGACGCATAGACAGTATTGACCGTTGCGAAATCATTCAGGTCTTTCAGAAAGATAGAGGTTTTAACAATATCTTCCATACGGAGTCCTGCAGTTTCTACTAATGCAGAAATGTTTTTCATGATGCGGTGTGTGGCTTCTTCAATTGAGTCTGTTTCCAATTCTCCGGATACCGGGTTAAGGGGGATTTGACCACTAACAAAGAGTGTATCTCCTTTTAAAACAGCCTGGCTGTAGGGTCCTATTGGAGCAGGTGCTCCCGGGATACTGATGATTTTTTTCATACACAGAGCTTTTGTTCGACAAGTTTAATAATTTTGCCCCAAACCAAGGGGATGCGTGTACTCATTTTAGATAATTATGATTCGTTTACATACAATTTGTATGATTACGTTGCTTCTTTTGGTGTTTCCGTAGATGTAAAACGAAACGATGAGATTTCTATTGAGGAAGTAGGAGCTTATTCTCATATAATTTTATCTCCCGGTCCGGGGTTACCTAAAGATGCAGGGATTATGCCCAATATAATTGCCAGTTATTCTTTCTCAAAACCTATTTTAGGTGTTTGTCTGGGGATGCAGGGAGTTACCGAATTTTTTGGAGGTAAATTGTATAATTTGGAAAAAGTCAGACATGGAAAGCAACTCAATTGCTTTAAGAGAGAGAAATCAATTCTCCTTGAACAACTTCCTCAACAATTCCCTGTCGGACTCTATCACTCCTGGGCTGTGACAGATATCCCAGATGAATTGAAGGTTACGTGTTTATCCGAAGAAAATGTAGTGATGGCAATAGAGCACTCCGAATTACCTGTTTTCGGGGTTCAATTTCACCCGGAGTCCGTATTAACTCCTGACGGGAAAGATATTTTGCGAACTTTTTTGAGTTTATAGATCGGATTTTTTACTTCCTGAATTTTTTTTCAAATCTTTCTTTTTGCTTTTTTCTTAATTCTTCGGGATTCTCCGGAAGTTCACGTTTCCAGCGTTTGTGTGACCATAGCCAGTACTCAGGTTGTTTTCTGATGACATCCTCCAGTAAAGATGTATGTTTTTCAGTGATGGTTCCGTAAGGTAATTCGCGGGGAGTTTCTGTGATAAGATCCAGATAAATGGAATAATGCCCACGTTTTACTTTCTTCATGTGGAAAAAAACGACAGCCATATCGTATTGATTGGCTAATAGTTCGGGGCCGAAGAGAACAGCTGTTGGTTGGTGGAGGAAGTTCGTCCAATAACTTTTAAGTGAATCTCCGGGAGATTGATCAGCTAATGCGAGAATAGAAAGAGATTCTTTTTGCCATTCGGTAAGTTTGTCAGAAACATTGGTATGGTTAATAATACGCATACCAAAACGTCCGCGTAATTCATTCAGTTTTTTGTCCCAGAACTTACTGGTAAGGGGTTTACCGATTCCGACTGCTTGTTGCGGAAAAAGGAATGCCTGAGAAGTAATTAGGAATTCCCAGTTATTGTAATGTCCGCTGACGAGTAGCACGCTTTTATTTTTCTCGTGTAACGTATCCATTATACCCGGGTTTTCAACTGACATACGCTTTGAGAGTGCTTTTCTTGAGATGGACAGGTTTTTGATTCCTTCTGCCATCAGATCTGTAAGGTGATGGTAAAATTTGCGTTCAATTTTCAGAATTGTCGTATCATTCAATTCCGGAAAGGAGTTTTTTAGGTTTTTTCGGACTACTTTTTTACGATATCCGATTACAAAATACAAGAGAAAGTACCCGAAATCAGTGGCCAGATACAAAACAGGAAGAGGAAGGAATGATAACGGGTACACAACTCCGTAAAACAGGATTTTGGAAAGCAGCATTTGCAGAAGTGAATTAATTATTACTCTTTTTCCCGAAGTAATAGGTATATCCGAAGCCAACAATCAGATAGTGTGTATTCCCTCCGAAGTCCTCCGGTTCAAATCCTGTAATTTCATCCACCATTAAATGAGAAGCATTGAACTTTACTCCTTTGAATACATAACCAATACTCAATGAAAACCCCGATTGTTCATCTGCCATTAGGTAGAGGTTAATCATGGGCTCCAGATAAGGAGCATCATATTCAAAAGACCTACCTGTTTTCTCAATAGTGCTTGAGTTTTTACTGAAAGAATAACTATATCCGAATTTCATTCCGGCATCCATAGCGAGTTTAGGAGAAAAGAATTTCTCAAAACCGAGTTTACCAAAACCTCCAATCGTTGATATACCGCCTTTGACGGTTCCGGGTAGTTTGAATTCATTAAGTGTAAAGTAGTTGAAGTTTCCTCCTCCACCGAAGTTCAGCCCGAATGGTAATGTATATTGATAATAAGCAGAAACATTGAATAAACCTTGCATAAGAAATTTGAAAGGTTTGTTTCCCTGTGAAGCAGGTAAACCCATGTCTACTTTCAGTGAATGAGACGGTTTGAATACTTCCTGACTGTATGATGTCCCAAGGAAAAATGAAAGTGATATAATAAGTACTGCTAGTTTTCTCATCTGACATGAAGATTTCTTTCCCGAAAGTAAGAAAAAAACGCTGATTTGTGGAAATTATTGAAGAAAGGCCTTGTCATTTTTAGAGTAAACTCGATAAATGTTAATTTCGCAGAAAAAATCAGATATGACGAAATATATTTTTTCTACCGATTTTCCTCAACAACAATATATTCAAATTAAGGCGGAATTTGATGTGCGTGAAGAGGTAACGTATTTGCAGTTTCCTGCATGGCGTCCGGGACGATATGAGTTGGGAAATTTTGCGAAAAATGTCAGGTCATTTCAGGTTTTTTCAGAAGAGGGTAAAAAAATAGACTTTTCGAAGACTTCCAAAGATGTGTGGAAAGTAGATACATCAGGATGTAAAATGATTCAGGTTCGATATTCGTATTACGCAGCTGATATGAATGCAGGATCAACTTATCTGGATGATAGTATGTTGTATGTCAATCCTGTGAATTGCTGTATTTACTGTAAAGGAAGGGAAGAGGAGGCGTGTGTGTTGGAAGTAAATGTTCCTGAAGGCAGAGAATATGCGGGGGGATTAAAACTAGAAGGAAACCGTATTGAAGCGGAGAGTTACCATGCGTTGGTTGACAGTCCTTTCGTTTTTGCAAAACAACTGGAACACAATACATATGAAGTCGGCGGGGTAGTGTTTCATATTTGGTTCCACGGATTGAATCGTCCTGACTGGGAGCGTATTTTGAGGGATTTTACGGCTTTTACTACTGCTCAAATGAAGGATTTCGGAGAGTTTCCGGTAGAAGAGTATCATTTTATCTTCTTGATTCAGCCGCAAAGAGCTTACCATGGAGTAGAACACCAAAATTCGACAATTATAGTTCTGGGACCATCTATAGATATTTTCGGTTCGGTGTACGATGACTTACTGGGAGTCAGTTCGCACGAATTATACCATACTTGGAATGTAAAATCGATTCGTCCTGTTGAGATGTATCCGTATGACTATAGCCGTGAAAATTATTCGCCTCTGGGATATTTATGTGAGGGAGTTACAACGTATATGGGGGATTATTACCTGTTAAAATCAGGTGTGTTTTCGCTTAAAGAATATTTAAAAGAAGTATATAAGCTGTTGAATAAGCACTTTGAAAATTTCGGGAGATTTCATTATTCCGTTGCCGAAAGTTCGTTCGATACCTGGCTGGATGGCTATACTGCGGGTGCACCCGGAAGAAAAGTGAGTATTTATAACGAGGGAGCTTTAATCGCATTGCTCACTGATGTTTTTGTTATGCAAAAAACGGACAATCGCAAAAGTCTGAATGATGTGATGCGCTATTTATACTACAATTACTACCTGGACAAAAAAGGTGTTTCCGAAGCCGATTATTTACAGGCAATAAAAGATGTTTCCGGTGGCGATATGTCTGAGATTTTTGAGAAATATATCCATGGAACAACAACATTTGAATCTATTTTGGCAGATTCATTTGAATACCTGGGATTGGAAATGGAAGCAACTCCGGTATCACAGACTTCTTTGGCAGCTATTGGTATGAAAACCATGCAATCAGGTGAGGGATGGTTGATAACAACTGTTTACCCGGGGTCTGATGCTGATGTTGGAGGCTTAATGATTGGGGATAAGATAATGGCGGTGAATAATTATTTTGTAGACGGAGAGTTGGATAAATGGCTGGATTATTTCCGCAATGACCAGCTAACAATGATTGTAAACCGAAAAGGGAAGTTAATAGAGCGTACACTGCCACAAACAGATAAGAACTATTACCTGAGTTATTCATTGAAAAAAGTCTATAAGCCCTCCGTTATACAACTTCAGGCTTTTAGAAAGTGGACCGGATTCAAATTGGAAGAAACCGATTTGTAAGGATAAAATTACTGTAAGTTTTCCAGTTCTTTTTTGACAAATGTTACTAGTTCACGTAAGTTTTCTTTGCTGAAATCAAAACGAATTCCGGCAGTAGCATAAATTTCAGGAATGGAACGTGTATATCCCAAAGCAAGAGCAGATTTGTACTGTTCGAGAGCTTGGTTGGGGTCTTTTTTGTAGTTCATCCAGACTCCTAACGCACCTAATTGAGCAATACCGTATTCGATGTAATAAAAGGGGACTTCAAACAAGTGTAACTGGCGTTGCCAGCTTTTCTCACGGGTAGTTTCAAAACCACTCCAGTCTACCATCCCGGTTCCATACTTATCCAGAAGTGTTAACCAGATTTCAGTTCTCTGCGCTTCGGTGTGTTCCGGATTCTCATAGAGTCGGTGTTGAAATTCATCTATTGTAGCGATCCACGGAAGAATCTGCAGGACGGTTTGTAATTGTTCTTTTTTTGCACGTTTCAATTCTTCTTCGGAAGCATAAAACCTATGCCATTGATCCATGGATATTAACTCCATACTCATGGAAGCCAGTTCCGCTACTTCGCTTGGTAAACTTTTGAAGCCGGTTAACGGCAAGTCACGACTTAGAAAGCTGTGAACTGCATGTCCTCCTTCATGAACCATCGTTACAAGATCTCTGTGGGTTCCCACAGCATTCATAAAAATAAAGGGAACCCCTGTCTCGTACAACGGATAGTTATAACCTCCCGGTGACTTACCGGGTTTGGATTCAAGGTCAAGATGTCCCATTTCGTCCATTTTATGCAGACATTCACCAAAAAACGGATCAATCGAAGTAAACATATTGATCGTTCCACGGAGCATTTCTTCTCCGGACTCAAAAGGCTTCAGAGGTTCTTTTCCTTCCGGATCAGCATCCGTATCCCAGGGACGCAGCTTTTCCAGTCCCATTTTTTCGCAGTGTTCCTGTTGAAATGCTTTAACGAGCGGAACGATTTCAGATGCAATCGTCGAATGAAAATTGAAACAATCTTCTTTGGTATAATCAAAGCGACCCATCGCCTCAAACATATAGTCCCGGAAGTTTTCAAAACCTGCGTTTACAGCGGTTTGGTGACGCATTTTTAGTAAATCTGAGTAGAGGTGATCGAGCTTTTGTACATCCTGTAATCTCCGGTCAGTCATTAACCGGAAAACCTTTTCACGTTTTTCACGATCCGGGTCTTTTAGAAATGTAGCTGCCTTTTGCATGGTGATCTGCTGACCTTCGAACTCAATATTCTGAGCACCAGATATGGTACCGAATTCCTGACTTTTTTCGCTGATCTTCGACTGCAGTTCAATATTCTCTTCCCGAAATAACTTAACTGAAGTATCAATGGACCGCAGATAAATTCGGTATTCTTCTCCTTGCAATTCCTTTCGAGCAGGAGATGCTAATAGTTTCTTATTGAGAAGATCTTCAAAAGGTGCAATATGAGGTTGTATTTGGGTAACAAATAATTGATAAGATTGTGCTAATTCTTCATCGGTCGTGTTTATTGAAAACCGGATGTATCGCCAGGCCATATTTTCCTCGAGAACCGCATCTAGTTCACTTCGGTCGGATAGCCATTTCTTCAGATTTTCCAGTGAAGTTATATCCCGATCCGTCAACTCTTCAAAAAAAGGCTCTATATCACTGAAAGATTGAATGGAAAGTTGTTCGGGTAAAAAATGGCGTTCTGTTATTTGTAAATCCATATCCTTAATCCTAATTGTTTCGATTGGGTTAAAGATAATAAACATACTTAGGTAAAAGGGAAAACAAAGGAACATTCATTCTGTATGAAATCAGGTAGAAAAGGATAGGGGAGGAATCGAAAATCTTAATGAACGTTAATTTTTCATAAATGTTAGAAATTACATTTTCCGGAATGGTTGAAAAAAAGTATTTTTGATTCTAGAGTGACTGCCGATAAGGTCGGATAGCCTCACCCGTATAACGGGAACCCATGCAGTTGTTTTTTGAAACTTAACAACTTATCATTTGGGGAAAAACTTGAGGTGCTAATGGCGGGCCGCATTCACGAAAGTGAAAGAGACATTTGTCGAACAGTGGATTACAAAGGTACTTCGGAATCCTCATCCGTGTTTTCTGAAGTTTTCAGAATTTTAGACTGCATGGGTTTATTGTATGTAATAATTGGTACATAAATATAGATTAGAACAAAATAATTTTGTCTTAAAAAAGTCCATGAACATGAGAGCACACACAAAAGAAACACAAAGTACTATTACGCCTGAGAAGGCTTTGGAGATCCTTAAGGAAGGAAATCAGCGCTTTGTTGAAAATTTAAGCGTTGATAGAGATTTGCTAAAGCAAATGAATGACACGCGGGATGGTCAATGGCCATTTGCAGGTATTTTGAGCTGTATGGATAGTCGTACTTCAGCCGAGTTGATTTTTGATCAGGGATTGGGAGATATATTCTCTATTCGTATTGCAGGAAATGTGGTTAACTCGGATATTCTGGGAAGTTTGGAATATGCGGTTAAAGGTGCAGGTTCAAAATTGATTGTCGTTTTGGGACATACAAGATGCGGAGCGGTTACTGGAGCTTGTAATCATGTTGAAATGGGGAACCTTACTTCGCTGTTGTCAAAGATTCAACCGGCAATTTATGAAGAAAGAACAGTCCTTGAGTCGGAAAAAAGAACGGGAAGTAACCCTGAGTTTGTTCAGAAAGTAGCTGATATTAACGTTAAGCGTAGCGTAAAAGCTGTGATTGAACGTTCTATGGTAATTGAACAACTGATTCGCCACGGTGAGATAGGTGTAATTGGTGCGATGTATGATGTTGTAAAAGGAACGGTTGAGTTCTTTGATGATACGTTTGTTTGTTGTGAAAGAACATTGAATGATATGTTTCCGGTGACAAAATAATCACAGGAATAGAATGTAAAGAACAAAAAAACCGGAGAATTTTCTCCGGTTTTTTTGTTGACAGGTGGTTCCTGAAAACTTCCATAAAATAAAAAAGGTGACTAAAAGTCACCTTTGATCAGCATAATAGCTTACTAATTATCTTCTGTTATTAGCAGGTCTGCTTTCAGCCTCTTTAACAACGATAGTTCTTCCGTTGATAGAAGCCTCGTTTAGTTCCGCGATTGCTTTTTGAGCAGCAGCGTTGTCTGGCATTTCAACAAAAGCAAAACCCTTTGATTTTCTTGTCATTTTATCAAAGATTACATTGCATGAAGATACATCTCCATACTCTTCGAATACCTCTCTAAGGTCTTCGCTTGTTACGCCATAATCAAGTCTGGCAACAAAAATGTTCATAAAAAAAAATTAAAATAAATAATACTCTCCGTTTTACCGGATAACTAACTAAAATATCTCAAAAAAAGCGGGAAAGATCAGCGATCTGAACCAACGATTTTCAAAATGTAGCGTAAAGATACATGAATTTTTAAAATATTGTCCTGATGCAAGTTGAAAAAAGAAAAAAATATTTCAGGACTCTTTTACTTTGAATACCCAAACTTTCTGTCCTGCGAAGTTGAAAACAGCACTAAATCCGGTTGCCAGAACAAAAGCAATAGGAAACTGGAATGGTATGGACTGCAGAAAATCAACGTTCTCAAAAGCAAGGAGAGCTCCTTTATTTACCCCCACATTAAGTAAAAGGGATACAAGATATAAAGAGATAAACTTGGTAAAACGAGTGTTTGACCTGTCTTTCTGTTTCCACGTCCAATATTTATTGAGGTTGTATGTGACAATAGAACCACAAATAAAAGAAAGCGTTTTTGAAATATCGTTTTTATCCAACAGTAATGTCTCCTTTTCAGGGAGAGTATGCATGAACATATAGTAAAAAATAAAGTCAACCATGACAGCGAATATTCCTATCAGTGTAAACTTGATCAACTGTTTTTGGATGTCTGGTAAATCTTTTGCTCTTTTCATGGTTTGAAGGCTTCAAATCTAAATAAATCTTTTTAAATTTGGTAGACCTTGAAGTAAAATCGTAATAGAGTATGAAAGCGCTGTTTTTTCTGACAATGATAACCGGATTGTTAATTGCTGATGATTCCGGATGGAAAAAAGAATATGATAAAAACGGGGTGAAAATATATACTAGAAATGCCGAAGGGTCTTCAGTGAAAGAGTATCGGGGAGTAGTGGATGTAAAGGCTGGAGTAGAAAAATGTGTTGATCATCTGAAAGATTTGGAAAAATTTTCTAAAACTTCTTATAAGACTACCCATGCTGAAATCATAAAAAGTAATTCAGACTCCGAGTGGATTCTTTATTGTGTGGTTGATTTCCCCTGGCCTTATGCGGATCGGGATATGGTAGCAAAGTATAAGCGATACAACCTGGGGAATGGTGTTGTAAAAGTGAAATTTTACACGGTTAGCGGTTATGTGAATGAGAAGGAGGATTATGAGCGGATGCAAAATCTTTCCGGATCGTGGTTGTTTGAACCACTGACTAAATATACAACGCGTATAACACATGAATCAAAGACCCCGGCAGATGGTTTTCCGGCGTGGATTGTCAATATGTTCATTTTGGATGCTCCAAAACACATAATGCCTTCCTTCAGAACGGCTGTTGAAAAGTAGTATCAATTCCGGACGATTGTCATTTTGTCAGTTTTCATGATCTGGCACATATCTTGAAGATTGTTGCTACGACGAAAAGAATAAAGTTTCAAGTAGTAAAATAACTTAAAAAACTAAGTAGATATGAAAAAAGGTCAGATTAATGTCCAAACGGAGAATATCTTTCCGATTATTAAAAAATTCTTATACTCTGATCACGAGATATTTCTTCGTGAGTTGGTTTCCAACGCGGTAGACGCTACGCAAAAACTACGTGTCTTAAGTTCTTCCGGGGAGTTTAATGGAGAATTGGGAGACCTTAAAGTGGAAGTGCTTCTTGATAAGGATGCACGTACACTGACAATTCGGGATCATGGTGTCGGAATGACTGCCGATGAAATTGACAAGTATATTAATCAGATTGCTTTTTCGGGAGCGGAAGAGTTTGTACAGCAATATAAAGGAAAAGAGGGAGCTGAACAGATTATCGGTCATTTTGGATTGGGGTTCTATTCGGCTTTTATGGTGGCAGAGCGTGTACAGATTCAGACCTTATCCAGACACGAAGGTTCTCAGGCTGTTCAGTGGGAGAGTAATGGTAACCCTGAATTTACAATTGAGGAAATAGAGAAAAAAGAAAGAGGTACAGATATTGTACTTTATATCGCTGAGGACTCGCTTGAATTTCTTGAAGAAAACCGGGTCAGAGGTATTTTGGATAAGTATTGTAAATTCTTACCTGTACCTGTGATTTTTGGAAAAGAAACCATTAAGCAAGACGATCCTTCGGGAGAGAAAGATGAAGATGGAAATCCAAAGAAAATAGACGTTGAACAGGAGCGTCAGATCAACAATACAGCTCCGGCATGGACAAAATCACCTTCGGAACTAACCGATGAGGATTATAAGTCGTTTTATCACGAGTTGTATCCGATGACATTTGAAGAACCTCTTTTTCATATTCATTTGAATGTCGATTACCCGTTTAACCTGACAGGTATTTTGTTCTTCCCTAAGATCAAAGAAAATGTGGAGGTACAACGTAATAAAATTCAGCTGTACAGTAATCAGGTGTTTATTACAGATTCAGTTGAGAATATCGTTCCTGATTTTCTGACATTGTTGCATGGCGTTATTGATTCGCCGGATATTCCGTTGAATGTATCCCGATCATACTTACAGGCGGATAGTAACGTAAAAAAGATTTCAGCTCATATCACGAAAAAAGTAGCTGATAAATTGCGGGAAATGTTCAACAAGGATCGTAAAGACTTTGAGTCGAAATGGAATGATTTGAAGGTATTTGTTGAATATGGAATTCTTTCGGAGGATAAATTTGCAGAAAAAGCAGAGAAATTTGTTCTTTTAAACAGTACAGAAGGCGGTTTTTATACCGTTGAAGAGTACAAAGAGAAAATCAAAGCTTCTCAAACAGATAAGAACGATAAGATCGTTATTCTATACACAAACGATAAAGATGGTCAGTATAGTTTTGTAAAAAGTGCAAAAGAGCGTGGATATGACGTGTTAGAAATGAATTCTCCGTTGACTCCGCACTTTATTTCAAAGTTGGAGCAGACCTATACAGATATTTCATTTGCCAGAGTTGATTCGGATTCACTTGACCGATTGATACAGAAAGAGGATGAACTTCCTTCGAAACTTACAAAGGAGCAGGAGGAAGCGATCAAGCCGGTATTTGAAGAGGCAGTTGATAAGGGGAAGTTTACGGTTCAGTTCCAGAGTATGTCAGAGAAAGATGCCCCTATTATTATTACACAACCGGAGTTTATTCGCCGGATGATGGAGCAGCAAAAGTTAGGAGGAGCCGGATTTATGGGAGCATTTCCGGAAAGCTATAATCTTGTAGTAAACTCCAATCACCCCAAAATCAGTTCACTGGTAGAGGTAGATGATGAAGCTGTTAAAAAGAGTACAGTAAAACAATTGGCTGATCTCGCTTTGTTGTCACAGGGGATGCTGAAAGGAGAGGCCCTGGATAAGTTTATTGAGCGCAGTATTGAGCTTGTTTAATAATTAATTACAGGAGACGGCTCTTCTTCACTTATAAAAGAGCCGTCTCTTTTTATTTCAAATGAAAGGTTTTTACAAATTTATTTTTGCAGGAGTAGGTTTCTTGGTTACTCAATCCATTTTTGGAGCGTTAGCAGGGTTTATTCTGGGATACTTACTGGATAGTGCAGAAGAGGTTACAGAAGCGACAAGAGGACGTTATCAGCAAGGGTACAGAAACCCGGAAGATGTTTTTCGGTATTATCAACAACGTACGGCTACCAGTGATTTTTCGGCAGTTCTTATGGCTCTTTCTGCTGCTGTAATGAAAGCAGACGGAAAAGTAATGAAAGCCGAGCTTGAATATGTAAAACAGTTTTTCAGAAGACAGTTTGGTCCGGCTTTTGATAAAGATGATTTGCAAACACTGAAGCAGTTTGTGCAATCAGAACATATTCCGCTGCAAGATATTTGTAATGATCTTCTTATGCGTACAACTCCTGAAGTGCGTCTGCAATTGTTACACTATTTATTTGGGATTGCACATTCGGATGGAAAAGTCAGTCAGGTTGAACTAGGAGTAATAGAGCGAATCTCTGTTTTTATGCGTATTCCCGGTTATGAGTTTGAACGATTGAAGAGTATGTTCTTCCGGGATGAATCAAGTGATTACAAGATTTTGGGTGTTCCTGAAAACGCTACTAATGACGAGTTGAAAAAAGCCTATCGAAAGTTAGCTGTAGAGTATCATCCGGACAAAGTTGCTCACATGGGAGAGGAGTACCAAACCGGAGCCAAAGAGAAGTTTCAGGCGGTACAGGATGCTTATGATAATATAAAAAAAGCAAGAGGTATATAAAAAAACGGAGCTATAAATAAGCTCCGTTTTTTATGAAAAATATGTTTTTGAAAACGATTACTATTTATTACCTTTTGCATAGTCAGCAAGAAACTGCTGAAGTCCGCTGTCCGTAAGAGGATGTTTTAATAACGCAGTTATAGCTTTTAGCGGAGCAGTAATGACATCAGCACCAATTTCAGCACAGGAAATAATGTGCATCGGATGGCGAACAGATGCTGCCAGAATTTCTGTCTGGAACATATAGTTGTCGTAAATCGTGCGAATTTGTGCGATAAGGTCTGTACCATCCGTAGAAATATCATCCAGACGTCCAAGGAACGGTGAAATGTATGTTGCTCCTGCTTTTGCTGCCAAAAGAGCTTGTCCTGCTGAAAAAATCAACGTACAGTTGGTGCGGATACCTTTTCCGGAGAAATATTTGATTGCCTGAATTCCTTCTTTTGTCATCGGAATTTTAACCACAATATTTTTGTGTAACTCAGCAAGTGCTTCTCCTTCACGTATCATTCCTTCGAAATCCGTTGCAATTACTTCTGCGGATACATCACCATCAACGATAGAACAAATAGCAACGTAGTGTTTCATAATGTTATCGTGACCGGTAATTCCTTCTTTTGCCATGAGTGAAGGGTTGGTAGTGACACCATCAAGAATCCCAAGGTCATTTGCTTCTTTGATTTCGGATAGATTTGCTGTATCGATGAAAAATTTCATGTTATTAGTTTTGTTTAATTACAAATGTAAGGAGTATGAAGTAAAAAAACGGAGTGGTTGGATGCTAGTTTTCAACAGGAAAAGAAAATTTAAAAAACTAAGGAAATTATTTTTTGAATATAATTTTTTCGTATTATTGCACCATCTTTTTGAAATTTAAGTCTGAATTTCTGAGATAAATCCAAATTTATAGTGTTTATAACATCACGTTTTAAGAATAATTTTATTTCTTTTTTATGTCAACAAAAGAAGAGCTATCAGCGAAAAAACTTCCTGATTTGCGTGTAATTGCTAAACAACTCGGCATCAAAAGAGTTGAATCATACAAAAAAGCTGATCTAATAGACCTTATAATAGGTGAAGGAGCGGAGGCTGAGAGTGAGAAAGTGGAGGAGAAAGAAGTTCCGGTAAAAAATCAACGGGAAAAAACCAAAACTGAATCGGAGGCAGATGCAGGTGAAGCGGAAAGTCATTCGGAGGGAAAACGAAAAAGAGCCCGGGTAATTAAAAAAGTAAATGTGGTTGAGAAAGCCACAAGTACCTCACCTCCACCGAAACAACCTGATTTGTTTGAGAGTCCTGAAGGTGAAAAGAAAACGCCTTATCAGGAACCCGAACAACAGGAGAAGCGCCCCGTAAGAGAAAGCTTCAAAAAAGAAAGCCGACAACACACCACCAACAACCCAACCAATAATATTCGAAGACAGAACGGAAATGACGATAAACGTTCTTCAGCTGAGCAGGAAGCGAAAGAAGAAGCGTTTGACCTTGCAGGAATTGTTTCTGCGGAGGGTGTCATGGAATTAATGCCTGATGGATACGGTTTCCTTCGTTCATCAGATTATAATTACCTTCCTTCACCGGATGATATTTATGTCAGTCAGAGTCAGATAAAACTTTTTGGATTGAAAACCGGAGATACAGTGGAAGGGACGATTCGTCCGCCACGTGAAGGTGAAAAATATTTTCCGTTGGTAAAAGTGGACAATATTAACGGAAAAGAACCTGCTTTGGTGCGCGACCGTGTTCCTTTTGAATACCTTACGCCATTGTTTCCTGATGAGAAGTTTAATCTTACGGGACACAAGTCACAAAGCATGTCTACACGTGTTATGGATCTTTTTGCTCCAATAGGAAAAGGTCAGCGTGGGATGATCGTTGCGCAACCGAAAACAGGGAAAACAGTTCTATTGAAAGACGTGGCGAATGCAATTGCCGCAAACCACCCGGAAGTATATCTGATCGTTCTTCTTATTGATGAGCGTCCGGAAGAGGTGACGGATATGGCGCGTAGTGTAAATGCGGAAGTTATTGCTTCTACATTCGACGAACCGGCCGACCGTCATGTTAAGGTAGCGAACATTGTTCTTGAGAAAGCGAAACGTATGGTGGAGTCGGGACACGATGTGTGTATTCTGTTGGATTCGATCACGCGTCTTGCACGAGCTTATAATACGGTTTCTCCTGCTTCAGGAAAAGTTCTTTCCGGTGGTGTGGATGCAAATGCTTTACACCGTCCGAAACGTTTCTTCGGAGCGGCCCGAAAAATTGAAAACGGAGGTTCCTTATCTATTATCGCAACAGCTCTTACAGATACAGGATCGAAAATGGATGAAGTGATCTTTGAAGAGTTTAAAGGAACGGGGAACATGGAGTTGCAACTGGATAGAAAAATTGCGAATCGTCGTATTTACCCGGCAATCGATATTCTTTCTTCAGGAACACGTCGCGAGGACTTGTTGATGGATAAAGAGGCCTTACAGCGTATTTGGCTATTACGTAAGTACCTTGCAGATATGAATCCGATAGAGGCCATGGAGTTTGTGAAAGACCGATTGGGACAAACGTTATCAAACGAGGAGTTCCTGATTTCAATGAACGGATAATTTTTTTGATGAAATAAACTACTTATGAAAGTTTCAATAAAAGTAGGATTGAGTTTGGCTGCAGTGTGGATTGCAGCCAAACTTTTTATTTACCTGTCAGGCTATAGTATTGAATGGTACAATATCAGTGCCCTGATAAATAACTTTTTACTATTATCTGCCGTGGCAATTGGTTTATATCTTACCAAAAAACAGGCAGGATTCGAAAAGGTAACTTTTCTGGAGGATGTAAAAAGTGCTATCGCAGGAGGTGTTATCTATACTGTAATTGTGGCTTCTTTTTCCTGGTACTATCTGAGTTCAGTAGACAGTTCGTACTTGGATTATAAAATCGAAGAAAGAATGGTTTTGGTAGAAAAGGAGCTGTCTGATGACAAAAATCTTACGTTGTTTAAGGAACAAAATCCGGATGCGGAACTGAAATCAAGGGAGCAGATTGTGGAGGAAATCCGACAAACGACAGTTGGGATTCTTAATCCAAAGGTACAGTTTGTATTCTTGTTGATGGGGTTTCTTCTTTTGTCTGTGATTTATGCTCTTTTTGTCACATTGTTATTCCGCAAAATACTATTTAGAGGAATGTAGTATTTAGTGTAAAATAGTGAGGAATTAAAAAACGGTCTACTGAATTCAGTAGACCGTTTTTTAATTTTATCTGTATTCCTTAAACAATCTCGTTTGCAGAGAAGTGGAAATTAGACTCGATCTCAGCGTTTTCATCAGAATCTGATCCGTGAACTGCATTACGTCCTTTGGACTCAGCATAATTCTTACGGATAGTTCCTTCTGCTGCCTCAGCAGGATCAGTAGCACCGATCAATGTACGGAAGTCAGCTACTGCATTGTCTTTTTCAAGAATTGCAGCAACAATAGGACCGGAGGTCATATAATCAACCAATTCTCCGTAAAAAGGACGCTCTTTGTGTACTTCGTAAAATTTCTTCGCCTGCTCTTCAGTCAAACGTGTTAATTTCATCGCTTTGATAGTGAAGCCGGCACCGATAATCATATCAATGATTTTCCCCATGTGCCCGTTCTCGATCGCGTCGGGCTTTAACATTGTAAATGTTCTGTTTCCTGCCATTATTTTTAATTTTATGCTTTGCTTAGAAAAACGCGCCAAAGGTAGATATAATTTTTTCGCCAGCCATGCTTTGCATTAAAATACTTAGCTTTACACGCTATGAAAATGAAAGATCTATTCGCTTTTTACGACGGTCGTGTAAACGAATTTGAGAGTGCGAGAAAAAGAGTGGCAGCTACTAAAGTAACTATTGGATGGTTACGGTTACTTGTTTTTCTATTGATTCCTTTGTCAGGTTATTTGCTTTATCCCGATTGGAAAGTAATTGTTCCGATAGTTATTGTGTTATTGGGGGGATTTCTCTGGTTGGTATCCCGCTTTACTGATTTATCGGAAAAACAGGCTTTTTATGAACGACTGGTAGTTATGAATCAGGCCGAAAAAGCGGCATTGAGAAAAGAGTACACTGCTTTTGATTCGGGAAGTGAGTTTTCAGACCCGGGACATCCGTATGCGATTGACATGGATTTGTTTCACAAAAATGGTCTGTTTGCTTTTTTGAACAGAACTGCTACACGATCAGGAAAAAGGATGTTGGCGGAGTATCTGTTGCAGGGAAGTAAAGATCGAAAGCATGTACAGGCTGTAATTGAAGATTTGAAACATAAAACAGACTGGAGACAAAAGTACCTTGCAGTTTCGCGTCAGGAAGATGAGGAAATGGAGGAAGCGGCAGAGAGATGGATTCACTTTCCGGTTAAAAAGATGGTAGCTATTCGTATTCTTAGATGGGTATTACCTGTTTTTTCACTTTCTTCTTTGGTTTTCTGGCAGGTAGGAGTTCTTTCTGACATGCAATTTATATTATCCTTATTGATTCCGATGTTTCTGATCGGAGCCAGACTGAAGGAGACGAATAAGATTCTGTTTACTTCTTCAAAAGCGGGTGAAAAATGGAAATCTATTTTGTTTCGATTGAACGAGCTGGAGAAGTGCGAATTTGATTCGAAAGAGATGCAGGTTTTTAAAGAAAAATTGTTGCAGGGGGAGAACTCTTCCCGTGAAGCATTGCGTCGTATTACCCGTTTGATAGATCTGGCTGATTATCGTTTGAATATGCTTATGGGAATTGTTTTAAACATTTTCCTGGCCTGGGATTTCTGGATGCAAACGTTACAAATGGACTGGTTGGCAAAGTACAATAGTGATTTTGGTAAATGGGAAAAAGATTTAGCGCACTTAGAAGTATGGATTTGTGCAGCTAATTATGCACACAATCGTCAGGATCTGACCTACGGCAGACTGGAGGGAAGTCGGATTCAAACGGAACGATTGGGGCATCCGTTACTTTCTCCGGATGAAACAATTTATAATGATTTTCAGGCGCCGGGAGAAACCGCCTTTTCCATTATTACAGGTCCGAATATGGCAGGGAAGAGTACTTTTTTACGTTCCGTTGGAGTAAACTTGATTTTGGCACGTTGTGGATTTCCTGTTGTGGCCGAACAGTTTGTGATGCCTGATTTACTATTGTATTCGAGTATGCGTACAACGGATGATCTTTCCAATTCTGCTTCGTATTTCTTTGCTGAACTTTCCCGTTTGCGTTTTATCGTAGATGCGATAGAAAGAGGTGAGAAAATATTCATTATTCTGGATGAAATATTAAAAGGAACCAATTCGATCGACAAAGAAAAAGGCTCTGCAGCATTTTTGAATAAACTGAATGAACTGGGAGCGAAAGGGATTATTGCTACCCATGATTTATCGCTTTGCAGGTTGGGAGATGAAAGCAGTGCTTTTCAAAACCTGTACTTTGATTCCATTATTGAAAAGGACGAACTGACATTCGATTATAAAATGCGTGCCGGTGTTTGTCAGAATATGAATGCTTCCTTCTTATTAAAGAAAATGGGGCTAACCTGATAATGACGAACTTCCTGTAGGACTGTCAGAATGACATAAAAAAATAATTGGCAAACAATTTGAACACCAAAATCAATCGTTATCTTTAACGAACTGAAAAAAATAGTAAATAAATAAGTAAAGTTATGGCATTAGAAATCACAGACACCAACTTTGAGGAAGTTGTAATGAAATCAGATAAGCCGGTTGTTGTAGACTTCTGGGCTGCCTGGTGTGGTCCTTGTAGAATGATCGGTCCCGTTATCGAGGAAATGTCCGGAGAGTATGAAGGACGTGCGTTAATTGGTAAAGTTGATGTCGATCAGAATCCTGAAGTTTCTGCTAAATTTGGAGTACGTAATATTCCTACAGTATTGTTCATTAAAAATGGAGAAGTAGTGGACAAATCAGTTGGAGCTGTACCTAAGAATCAGTTGACTTCCAAACTGGATGCAATCTTATAAATAAAAGACTTTGTGGTTTAGAATAAAACCATACTATAGAAAGCCCGGTAATACGGGCTTTTTTTATTTTGTGTCCCATTCGTCATAGAACTGTTTCAGAAATTGTTCCATAAAAGCATGTCGCGATGCTGCCATCTGTTTGCCTGTGGGAGTATTCATCGTGTCTTTTAACAGTAATAATTTTTCGTAGAAATGGTTAATGGTATGAGAACCTGAATTAAAATAAGCTTCCCGTGATTCGTGGAGAACTATTTCTTCCGTGGGTTCATAAATCATTCTGTTTTTGTTTCCTCCATAAGCAAAAGCTCTTGCAATACCTATAGCTCCTATTGCATCCAGACGATCTGCATCCTGTACACTTTTTCCTTCAATCGAATCGGGAACAGATACAACATTTGCTCCTTTAAAACTTACCTTTCCTATAATCTGACAAATATGAAGACAAATTTGCTCCGGTACGTGATGTTCTTCTAAAATTTGTTTTGCTTTGCGTGTTCCGGCTTCCCAGTCACCACCGTTGAATTTATGATCATCAATATCATGGAGTAAGGCAGCCAGTTCCGTAATAATGAGATCTCCACCTTCTTTCTCTGCAATAGCCACAGCATTTCTTCTGACACGATCAATATGGTGCCAGTCATGTCCGGTTGCTTCCCCGGAGAATTTGTCCTGCACACTTTTTTCAATCGCTTGAATTGTTTTTTTCCAGTCCATGGATTAAAGCTAATGAAAAATGAAACTTATCAGGAAAAGAGAGAGGTAAATGTATTTAGGATTCCAATGTTTAGAGATGTGAAATATTATTTTTTATGTAACTGATTTTGTTTATTTCATTATAAATGAGTAGATAATAGATGAATTAAAAAATCATAAAAACTGTTAAATCTAACCATTGAGTGAAATTTTTAGTTAAAATTCCGTTTTCTGTTACATAAACCGCTTTACTCGAATAAAAGAGAATTTTTTTCGTTAGGATTTTAAGGATTATTGATCCAAAATTTTAACCTTTAAGACGCCTTTACAATTTAAACACACATGAACCAACTAAAAAGATTACTGGAGAATTTAAATTCAAGGGAAAAAAGTTTACTGGAAGGAAAATTAGCATCCGGAAGGGGAAGGTCCCGCAAGAAATATGAATTACTGGATGTTTTATTAAAACGGGGAAAACCAAAAAAGATAGAAACGATAAATCTGTTGTATAAGGATTCTCCGAATGCTAAAGAAAACTTCAGAAAACTGGTGAAACGACTGCAACAGGATGTTTTGTCGATTATCAATACCAGAGAATCTCCTGGACATTCGCTTACCCGTGTGTCTTCAACCATTGATTCGGTAAAGCAATTAAAAACGTTGATAGAAAACGACTATGGGAAAGATATGATTCTTGCTCGTTTTGATTATCTGGAAGAAACAGCACGGTTAAAGCATTTGCATTTAAACCAGATCATACTGGGGCGTGTCAAGTGTGAGAATTTTTATATGGATATCTGCCCGATTGAGTTAACGGAACGCTTGGGAGAAGTGCACCGGATTTCGTTGTACGTTACAGAAGCCAAGTTGTTTCATTTGAGTTGTAAGCGCTATTTTCTGCTGAATGAACTGAATGAAGGTCTATTAGAAAGGCTCGAAAGTATGCGGCTCTCGATTTATAAGTACTACGTAGAATCCAACGAAGTTACAATAGGGTTTTATTTACACGCCGGTTCTTTTATTCTTAGTCTGATTAAACAGGATAATAGCCCCTGCCAGTTTCATCTGGATCAGATTCGTCTCTTGCAAGCCAAGGATGACCTGTTGATGGTAAGTGAATTTTCGGATGAATTCTTATTATTGGATGCTATTGGAAGTTATCTGGAGGAGTTTAGGAATGGAAACATACAATTACATCTTCCGGACGATCATGTAATCTTTTCAAAGACTTTCTTTAACCGGATTCAGTCACAACCATTTGAAGTTGATCTGGTGTTGCGATTACTTTTCTTATCGGGTAGAATAGGAGAGGTGCTTGAACTTCTTGAGAGAGTGGGGCAGCATAATCTGTTCGAGTCTAGTATTGATCTTCGGCGAAGAATCCAGTATTACAAGATATTAGGAATGTACCTTTCAGGAGAGTTTAATGAAGCAGACAAGCAACTCTTGCGTTTTAATACTTACCGTAACGGAATGGGGATTATGCGTTATTATATTCCCATTCTGAAGTTTCTGATTAACCAGAACCTGAAAGATACACCGTATGATGTAAATATAGACTCTTTCAGACGCTATGTCAACCGGTATATCCGAAACCTGAATGAGATTGAGGACGAACCGAATTACCTGAAAAATGTGTCTTTAAAGCTAAACGTTGTTCTGAAAACCATTTCAGGAGTGAAAAGAGATAAGAATGAACTGCTGGAATTGCAACAGGTACTAAAAGAAGAGCTGGGAGAATTCCATTATATCAGTTTACACTGTCTTCCTTTTGTAAAATGGTTAGAACATAAAATTGAAACCTACGACGACAACGGAAAGAAAGGATCTCGTAAAAGCAGAGTTATTTTGAGGTAGGAGAAGTATAATTTACCATTTTTTTGCTAAAATCCGGTTTTGTTGATTGGGGGGGATTTAACTAATTTTTAAACTATCCTATTAAATGGGGTATCTACAGTTGTTTATTGGTCAACGATTAATGAATGAAATAAATAACATTTAATTATATTTAATCACTGTACGAGAAAGGGTAAGGCTACACAATATGTTTGGGAAGATAAGAAGAGGAAAGGTGACCTTTATTTACATTTGAGACACAAGGGAAGAAAATACCGAAAACGAGGTAATCAAAAGGATTCCAGAGGTATTTTAACAGGTCGTGTGGGTATTGAAAAAAGACCAAAAGAAGCCGAAGAACGAAGCGAATTTGGACATTTAGAAGTAGATACCATAATTGGAAAAAACCATAAGGGAGCTATTATTACTCTAAACGATAGAGCTTCTGGTATGCTTTGGATTGTAGCCTTACCCTTTCTCGGACAGTGATTAAATATAATTAATTATTATTTAT
>NZ_CFIGVI010000010.1:37518-109096 GCF_984588085.1 Wandonia sp. | reverse complement strand
GTATTGTAACCAAGAGCATTTAGTTCATACATGCGGATATATGCATTCGGTATTATTTCCACGTTATTTGGAATATCCGTCTTGGTCATATCAAAGAAGTTCAATGCGACATTACAAACGGTGATTTTGAGTTTGCCTTTTACCTGACCGCTAATCAGTTTCGCTAATTCTCCGCCGTTTTTTAACTCAGAAACAACTTTGCCCCACACTACAATTTCGAAGTTATTGATGGTGACTCCACTGGTTTCAAGTTGTTGAAAAAGTTGAATAGCTGCTTTAAGATGTTTCTCAGTCGACACCCCCATTGCATAATCCGGAGTTTTACTAAGTGTTTTAACTGTTTTTGTAGAAATAGTGTTTGTTTGTTCCTGTGAAAAGGAAGAAACAGATAAAAAGGTGATCCCGATGAATACCATGACTCTTTTTAACATATTACTTTGTGTTTATGTGAAGTGCAAAGTTAGGTAGGATAATAGGAGTGAAATGTAACTTGTGTTACAGATACTACACCGGTTTATTAGTATATATAAAAAAACAGGAGGGATAGTATCCCTCCTGTTTTTTACTTCCACCAATGGTAGTAATTGTGTAAGCTGTCTACTTCAAAACCACATCGGGGATACAAATTGTTTCCAACCAAATTTGTTTTTTCTGTTTCAAGCATTAATCCGCAGGCATTAGTTTCTACGCACCATTGTTTACTTCTATCAATTAATGAAACGGAGATTCCTTTTCCACGATAGTCAGGATGAACAAACAAATCACTCAATAACCATTGTTTTTGTAGTTTGATATAGTGAAATAACTTATAGAGTTGAACAAACCCTACAGCTTTTCCGTCTGTAAAAGCCAGAAAAATGTCTGATTCATTATTGAGAAGCCGTTCTTTTAAAAAACATTTCCCTTTTTCATAATCCGATTCCTGTCGATAGAAAACTCTATATTGATTGAACAGATCCGCTGCCTCATCAAGATCTTCCAGACTTGCTTTTTTAATTACATGTTTCATAATTCTACAAATTTTAACTGATGTCAAAAGTAGAATGGAAGAAAGCGTTGTTTGTCATCCAGTTTCAGGATAAATCGGTAGTCCAATTATTCACTTTTTTCTTGTGGAAAAAGTTCTGAGGTAATTGAAACTGGATAGTTAAAAGCTCTTCCGATGGGGCATAATTCTTTTGCTTCTTTAATTAGTCTAGTAAACTCATCCTGAGATATATCAGAAATACTCGCGTTTACATGTAATGTAGAATCACTGACTTCATCTCCACTGTAAGTAATATTGCATTCCGTTGTGATAAAGTTGGCTTCAAGTCCATTTTGTGACAAAACCATTGCAAAAGTCATGTTAAAACATGCAGTATGAGCTGCTGCAAGAAATTCTTCAGGTACACTTGTCCTTTTGTTGGGGTGTTGTTCCGAAAAGTGATATCCGGTTTCGTGAAGCAAGGGGTTCCTGGAAGTAAAATGTCCTTTACCTGTCTTTAGACTTCCTTTCCAGTGAGCACGAATATTAGCTTGCATATTGATATATTATTAGTTTGGTGCAAAACTAAGTGAACAGTATTGGATAAAATGGTAGATAAAAGAGAGTTTACTGGACTTTTATCTCTTCATGAGAAGGAGACTATTTATAACGTTCCTGATATGCTTTTCTAAACTGAAGGGGTGTTGATTGAGTTTGTTTTTTGAAATACCTATTGAAATAGGAAGCGTCACTATAACCGAGCTTAAAAGCTATTTCTTTTACGCTTAAAGTAGTATGAACAAGAAGTTTTTTTGCTTCAAGAATAATTTTATTCGCTAAGATACATCCGGGAGAAGTCCCATAGTTTGTAGAAATGTGCTTGTGAAGTGTTTTTGTACTAAGGTTCATTTTTTCCGCATATTTATGAATGTTGTGGATTTGACAATGATATTTGTCAACAAGTATGCTAAACTGTCTGGATATTTCTTGTTCACGTGTTAGCTGGGGCAGCTTATTCCCTTCTAATTTCACCCATTCTCTTGTACATTCAATAATAATATACTTTATTAACAGCCTGATTTTTTCATTTGTCCAGAAATCTTTTGATTGCATTTCCGTCTGAATTTCTTGGAGTATAAATTGAACTTTTGACCCTACTGTTTCAGTGAGAGGGATAGAGGTAGTTGAGAATACATTACTATATAGAATCCCGTCGCAAGCTAATTCGTCATCATGTATTTCAATACAATAAAAATCAGGGTCAAAGAACAGAAGTATTCCATTTGAGTCCTGAAATATGAAGTGCTGGTTCGGATTAATAAAATAAATGGTATCGCTATTACAGATATGCCAGTCGAAATCTATGAGTAGTTTACTACCTTTTTTCAGAAGGACAACTTTGTTATAAGGATAGAGTTTTCTTATTTCAGAGCGGGAAGAGGAGAGTCTTTCAACTGTTTGAATACCATAATTTAATTTCTGATCCATTTTTTATACAAATATGTCTTTTCTCCTATTCATTATGCGATATCGAGTGAATTCTAAGCCTTCGATGATAATTATATTTTCTTGTTTAAACCCCAGTCGAGATAGACCGTTAACGTTTGTTCTGGTGGAAGGAAATAAAAGAGTAACGGAGGTTAAGCAAAGATCATTAAAGGCATAATCAATAATTCGTTTGTAGATCTCGTTTCCGTATCCCCAAAAGTCAGGGTGTAAAACAAGCGCTATTTCTGTATTGGTGTTTTCAGACTGTAACCCTCCCCAACCAATGAATCTTCCCCGAATTGTAAATGCCCATGGACCAAAGCCGTAATCAGACCATAATTCTTCTTTTTTTAAGATGAAATCAGTGTAGTCTTTTTCTGTAAAGGTATCAGTGAGTAGAGGCATCTGACGGCGTACTAACGGGTGGTTCATCAGTTCGATAATCGCTGTCGATGATATTTCAGTCAGCCTTGTGAATTGAATTTCCATTATCCTAAAACAAACGCAATAGAGTGATAAAGATATACAAAACGGAGGAATACTATTGCGTTTGTTTTAACAGATAACGATGAACTATTTTTTAATGAATTTCAGTGGCAAACTCTTCGATGGGTAACCGGACTTTCTTTTGCTTGGCAAGAAAATCATTTTCTTCGTCCCGGTATCCAAGAGAGAGAAGTAAAACACTTTTTAGTCCTTTTTCCTTTAATTGTAACAACTCATCCAGTTTCGCGGGATCGAAACCTTCCATGGGAGTGGTATCTACATGGAGATTTGCTGCTGCAATCATCGCTGTTCCCAAAGCAATATAGGCTTGTTTTGCAGACCAGTTAAAGTTATCTTCATTACTTCGGGTCAGAAGTGTTGTTTCAAGAGCGTTTTTGTAATCAGCTAATTGTTCCTCGGGAATATTTCTTTCTGTTGCCATGAGACGAATCATAGCACTGATCTGTTCTTTTGAAATCGAGTCAAATGCTGCGAACGCTAATAAATGGGGAGCTTCTGCTATTTGTGAATTAAACGAGCTTTTAGCCAACTCTTGCTTTATTTCAGAGTTGTTAATTAAAAATACGCGATACGGTTGTAGTCCCGTTGAAGAAGCGGATAGCGAAATTGCCTGAATAATCTCTTGCAATTTTTCATTACTTACAGCTAAATCCTTGTTATACTTTTTAACGGCGTATCGCCAGTTTAATACTTCTAGTAAATCCATTTTAATTATTTTTTTGCAAAGTTCAATATTTCTTGTTTACTTTTGTCACTAGATTTCAAAAAGTAATAGTTACTTTCGGGTAACAAAGGAACTTACAATGGATAAAAAGGACTCTCAGATTCGGTCGTGTGAAAAGAAGGTCAGGGCAATAAATGATGCGATGTATGTCCTTGGAGGGAAATGGACAATTCATATCATGACTTCCTTGTATTATGGAAAAAAGAGATACTCGGATATTCTGGAAGATATTGACGGTATTTCCGGAAAGATGTTAAGTCGGTCATTGAAGGAGATGGAAATCAATATGTTGATTAGTCGGGTTGTGAAAGATACCCGCCCCATAACTGTGCAGTATGAACTTACCGAGTACGGAAAAAAGCTGATTCCGGTAATCGATAAATTAGCAGAATGGGGGATGGAGCACCGCAAAAAACTGGCAGGTCGCGATTAGTAATTTTATAAGAGAGGTTGATCCTGAGATGATGTGTTCCCTTGTACTTCTTTAACGTGCCATATAGCAGTGGCGAGAAGGGTAATGAGAAACGGGGCAGCTAAGGCTCCCAGATAAGGGATATAGAAAATAGCAGAAAAGAGGGCTCCTAAACCAAGCATTACCCACGAATTTTTTACACCATATTGCCAGCTTTTTCCAATGGAATACTGGTAACGCTCCAAAGCATAATCCATATAAGCGAACCCGATAAAAAAGGCATTGACGAGAAACATAATGTAGGGTGTCAGAAAACCTAGACCTACAATCCAAGCAAACATATTCCATACCAGATAAATAATAAAAAAGAAGAAAAAGGCTGTAGTGACAATCATGATGGTTCGTAGCAGGTCTTTCAGAATACGGGTAAGTCCACCATCGAATTTAGCTCCTGAAAGATAATTATCAGCTCTTTCTGCAAGGATGGCCATTACTGGAGATAATAAGGTAATCATGATGAATTGATAAAAAGAATGTACGATCCACTTTCCGGATTCTTCTATTGTGTGCATTAGACGTGACCACCAACCTGCATCTGCCGGAAGAGAATCAGCAGTATCTAACCATCCGAAAATCCACTGAAAGAAAAGATACCCCAATGTGATTAATGCTCCGGGGATCAGAAATAAATAGAGTTTTTTATACTCAAGGAGACGTTTTAAAACATCAAAGGATTGCTGGATCATGTCTGTTTAGAATTGTACTTCTGCTAAAATAATAAAAATGGGAATCGGATCACAAACTCTTTTGAAGCCGTGAGGAATACTTCCTGAATTGAACTAAATTTGCAGGATGGAAGAAAGGGATGAGTATTTTCATGAATTCAGGGAAGATAATTCCGAAGTAATTTTACCTGAAAGGTTTACCTACCCTTTTTACTATGTCCCGCATACATTGGCGCGAAAAGCAGCTGAACAATTACAGGAGTATCTGGAAGAACTTTCTGTAAAATTGGATCATAACTTTGGACTTGTTCCTGGGAAAGAGGGGTTGGTCATTGGAAAAATGTTTGGTGTTCTTGTGGTGGAGAATCAACAGGGTAAATTAGGTTTCTTATCCGCTTTTTCAGGAAAACTTGCCGACTCTAATACACATAAAGGTTTTGTTCCTCCAATTTTTGATATGTTGGAGAAGGATGGATTTTTTCGAAAAGAAGAAGAGGTGCTGAATGCATTGAACCGGGAAATTGAATTGCTGGAAACTTCGGAATACTTAAAAGAACTACAGGAAATTCTTGAGCAGACAATAGAAAAAAGAGACCGGAAACTGAAAGAAATAAAAGGCGAGTTAAGGGCTGCAAAACGCCGGCGGGATCAACGTCGTAAAGAGATACAGGAGCTGTCAGAAATTACCCGAAAGGAAATCGAGGAAGAGTTGCGGCAGGAAAGTATTCGTGGACATTATACATTAAAGGACCAGACACAGCACTGGAAGAGAGAGATTGAGAAGTCTGAGAAAAAGGTAGATGACTTTTTGCAGGAAATCGAAATGCTAAAAAAGGAGAGAAGAGAACGTTCTTCTCAGTTGCAAAAGCAGCTATTTGAGCAGTACAACTTTTTAAATGGTTATGGAGAGACGAAAAATGTAATAGAGATCTTTTTGCCCACGGCTGCGGGAACTCCTCCGGCAGGAACAGGAGAGTGTGCAGCTCCTAAACTTATACAGTATGCTTTTGAAAAAGGGTACAGACCTGTTTGCATGGCTGAATTTTGGTGGGGAGCTTCACCGAAATCAGAGGTGAGAGTTCACGGGAATTATTACCCGGCCTGTCGGAGCAAGTGTGAACCTGTTCTTGGGTATATGCTGGAGGGAGTGAAAACAGATCCTAATCCGATGTTGGAGAATCCGGCAGAAGGAAAAGAGTTGGAGATCGTTTTTGAAGATGAATACCTTGTCGTCATAAATAAGCCGCATGAGTTTTTATCGGTTCCGGGGAAAACAATTCGGGATTCAGTTTTAACACGACTTCAGGTACGTTATCCGGATGCAACAGGACCGTTGTTAGTACATCGTCTGGATATGTCAACCTCCGGAATTTTACTGGCAGCAAAAACAGAACGGGTTCATAAACATTTGCAGAGTCAGTTTATAAGGAGAAAAGTAGAAAAGAGATATGTAGCTCTTCTGGAAGGTGAAATAAATGAAGAACAAGGAGAGATCGAGTTGCCTTTACGCGTCGATTTAGATAATAGACCCCATCAATTGGTTTGTTATGAGTATGGAAAACACGCTTTAACGAGATACAAAGTACTGGAAAGAAAGAATAACGTAACACGAATTCACTTTTTTCCGGTAACAGGACGAACGCACCAGTTACGTGTACATGCTGCACACAGTTCAGGATTGGGGGCTCCTATTGTGGGGGATGATTTGTATGGAACACGATCCGAGCGGCTTTGCCTGCATGCCGAATGGATTCGATTTGTTCATCCGGTGACGAAAGAAGTGAAAGAAATTGAAGTCGCTCCTGATTTTTAAATGATATTTACTTCTCTTTCGAGTTCAATTCCAAAACCGGATTTTATGGAGTCAATAATCTTCTGAGAAAGATTGAATATATCTTTTCCATCGGCATTATTATAGTTGACCAAGACAAGTGCTTGTTGCGTATGGACACCATAATTGCCAAAACGTTTTCCTTTCCATCCTGCTTTTTCAATTAACCATCCTGCGGGAATTTTTGCTGAATGATCATCTACCGGGTAATGGGGGATTTCAGGATACTCGATTTTAATTTTTTCCAAAATTATATTTTCTACTACAGGGTTTTTAAAGAAGCTACCTGCATTCCCGATCTCTGCCGGATTGGGCAGCTTACTTTGTCGGATACGTATTACAGCATCGCTTACATCTTTTATAGTCGGGGAAGTTATGCCTGCTTTTTGTAGTTCATCATTAATAGCACCATACCGGGTATTGATAATCGGTTTTTTAGATAGACGGTAGGTGACGTTGAGTAAGATGTACTGACCTTTAAGTTTTCGCTTAAACACACTTTCACGATAACCAAATTGACAGGACTCTTTAGTAAATGTATGAATCTCGCCGGTAGGTATATGATAGGCCTCCAATTCCTCAAAAACATCTTTAATTTCTACGCCATACGCCCCGATATTCTGCATGGGGCTAGCTCCTACACTTCCGGGGATAAGAGACAAATTTTCGATCCCTCCCCAGCCTTTATCAATAGTGTAAAGGACAAAGTTGTGCCAAACTTCACCTCCCCCTGCTTTTACATACACAAAGTCTTCATCCTCTTTTATTTTTTCAACGCCCTTCATCTCATTACGAAGCACAGTTCCATTGTATGATTGGGTAAAAAGTAAATTGCTGCCACCACCGAGCACAAGGAAGTTCTCAGTTGGGAGGTTTTGTAATAAAAGACGAAGCCTGTCTGTTGAGTCAAAAGAAGCAAAATACTTTGCGGTCACATTTAACCCAAAAGTGTTATAGGGTTGAAGCTTTGTGTCTTGTTGGAACATAAACGTCTTTTTTTGACAAAAATAGGGGGAACTAAGAAGGGAAATGAGGTTGTCAACTAATTCTTATTAAGAATTTACTTTTCAAAACCTCAATATGTGAAATAGCTGTTCCTGTTGAAAACTTAATCTTCCGGTTTTAAATTATTCTCTTATTTTTATAATCCCACGGAAATAAATACGAACTAAAAACTACTGATGTGAAGAGAAAAAATTTGCTGATGTTCGGAGCTGTTTTGGCATTCGGACAGATGGGGTACGCTCAGGGAGGACAGGAAGTTGAGCTGACCCCCCGGGAACAGGCCTACCGGGATTCTATTACTGCATTGAACGAAACAAATGCTGCTATTGCTCAGTCGCAGGAAGCCTACAACAGAGGGATTTCTTTTTTTGAGAAAAAACAATATTCGGAGGCAATAAAAGAGTTTGCAAAATCCGTTAGTGCAGATCCGAATTTTACTGCGGCTTATTATAATAAAGCGGTAGCTGAGAATGAGGCCGGTAAATACGATGAAGCGGTAAAAACATTGAATGCGTTGGTTGAAAAAGATCCCGGGTATACAAAGGCATATTTCCAGCGAGGGAGAGCTTATCAGGGGAAAAACAAATACTCTGAAGCGGAGAAGGATTATGAAAAGTCAGTAGGATTAAATCCGAAAGATGATAAGGCGTGGTATAATTACGCAACCCTCCGCTTTCTTCAGCAAGACTATGATGGCGCGATTACCATGTTTGATAAAACAATTGAGCTTAAACCTGATTTCGCGTATGCATACAATGATAAAGGAAGTTGTTATCGAATGAAAGGTGAATATGCAAAAGCTGTTGCACAGTACGATCTTGCATTAAAGAAGAATCCAAATCTGGTTTTTGTCCTGAACAATCTGGGAACAACGAAAAAGAATATGAAGGATTATTCGGGCGCTATGGCAGCTTTTAATCGAGCACTTAGTATTGATGCTAACTTTTACCTAGCATTGAACAATAGAGGGGCAACGCAAATGGAACAGGGGAGGTTAGATGATGCGAAGTCTGATTTTGAAAAGGCACTCTCTGTGAAGAAAGATTATGTTCCGGCATATTCTAATCTCTCTGCTTTGATGTTTAAGAAAAAGGATTATGCAAAGTCTAAGGAGTATGCAGACAAAGCAATCCAACTAAACAAAGAATATGGACCTGCATATGTGAACAGAGGAATGGCAAATGAAATGTTGCGTGACATGTCTTCTGCTTGTGAAGATTGGGAAAAAGCCGGTCAACTAGGAGAGTCAGCCGGAAAAATGTATAATTCTACAAATTGCGGATTTTAATTCCTGTATCAAAAACGAACAAAGACATGATAAAATATAAACTATTATTTCCTGTACTACTACTTCTTGCAGGAACAATACATGCCCAAAATATTGAATTTAAATCCGGTAACTTTAAGGATGATAAGGATGGATTTAAAAATGCTACGGAGGCAATTAAAGCCGGAGATACATATTTTGAGTTGGCAAATCAGGCGATTTTTGAAACCCGGGAACCTGGTTTCAACTTTCATTTGGCATTGAAAGAGTATGAAAAAGCACAGACTTTTAATCCGGATAATGCACTACTCAACTTTAAAATAGGAGCTTGTTATATTAACAGCACCTCGCCGTATAAAGGATTTGCGTTTATTCAAAAAGCAGATGAACTTGATCCTGCCTGCGATCCTTTTCTACCGTATTATAAGGGAGTAATGCTACACCTTCAGGGAAAATACCAGGAAGCGGTTAAATCGTTTCAGACTTTCGAGAATAATTATAAGAAATCAGATAACTTTTCGAAGTTTGTATCACAACGAAAAGGACAATGTAAGCATGGAGAGCAGTATGAAAGAAACGAGCTGAGAGCGTGGGTGGACAATGTTTCTGTTTTAAATACTGAGTACGATGAAATAGCTCCTTCAATTACAACGGATGGAGCCGAGATTGTTTTTTCATCAAATCGTCCGAATAAGAATACGCCGAATGAAATAGGGGGGTATGATATGGATATCTATAGCTCGACTTCTGTTGAAGGAGAGTGGCAGAAAGCTCTTCCGCTTAAAGGTTCTGTAAACACTGCTGCTGATGAGGTTTCCAATAACTTATATTACGACGGGACAAAAATGCTTATTCATCGCGATAATGGTGGGCAATCTGATATTTATGAAACTTTTCTGAGAGGACTGGACTGGTCGGAACCCAAAGCAATGCATTATAATATCAATTCGAAGGCAAACGAGCGTTTCGCATCTTATGATTACGATAATTACCGGGTGTATTATGCACGGGATAATGCAAACCGATCAAACGGATTTGATATTATGGTGTCAGGTGTAGAATCGTTCAAGGAAAAAACATTTGGAATGGGAGTCATGGTGAGTCCGGTTAATACTCGTTTCCACGATGGGCCTGTTTTTCTTCACCTTGATGGGGAGACCATGTATATGGCTTCGGAAGGTCACGAGTCTATGGGAGGATATGATATTTTCGTGTCAAAAAAGGTAAACGGACAATGGACTAAGCCGGTCAATATGGGGTACCCAATCAATACTCCGTATGATGACTTCTTTTTTGCCTCAACAGCTAATGGGAAATTCGCTTACATTGCTTCCAATCGCAATGAAGGAGCTGGAGGATTTGATATTTATAAAGTAACTTTTTGGGGGCCGGAAAAACAACCTGCAGTTGTTACCGAGGACTACTTGTTGGCATCAATTATTATGCCGATGAAAGATGCTGAGGTAGAAGCAACTGTTGAGGTTAAAAAGAAAAGTTTGACAGTGTTCAAAGGAAAAACACTGGACGATATGACGGGAAAAGCAGTAGAGGCTTTGATCGAAATTACGGATAATGCTACTGGTAAGGTCATTCAGAATTTTACCACGAACAGTGCAACTGGAAAGTTTATTATTTCTCTTAATTCAGGAAAGAATTATGGTATCGCTGTTAAGGCAGATGGTTATTTATTCCATTCGGAGAATTTTGATATCCCGAACGGGAGTGCAGACAATCTTGTAGATAAAGAAATCCGGTTGAAAAACATTAAAATAGGAAGTAAAATTGCTTTGCGGAATATCTTCTTTGATACTGGAAAGTCTACATTGAGAAGTGAATCGAATGCCGAATTGGAACGTCTTGTTAAATTAATGAAAGATGTACCTCGTTTAAAGATTGAAATTTCAGGACATACTGATAATACGGGGTCAGCATCATTGAACGACAAACTCTCTCAGGAGCGTGCTGAGGCGGTTGTAAACTACCTGAAATCAAAAGGTATTGCAGCAGAGCGTATGACAGCTATGGGGTATGGTTCATCACGACCAATCGCTTCGAATGGTAACGCAGAGGGACGACAGGAAAACAGAAGAACCGAATTTGAGATTAAAGCCAATTAATAATCTGTAGTAGATTGATTGTTGATAGGAAAAGGAGCTGCAGTTTTTGTAGTTCCTTTTCTAGTTTTGGACTTCTCTTTTGAATAAAAAGAATCGTTCCGATATTGTCGGAACAGGAGTCAGAAGCTGATCTTCAGGAAGAGCACAGAGAGTGTTGTCAATAAGGAGAAAGTTGTGTCTGGACTCTGGATTTGCGTCAAGACTTATTGAACCAAAACGTTGGAAATAGGCATGTAGTCCCCAGTCAGCAGTCATGGATGGGCATATTGAGATCATTTTGTCATTACCAATTGCTGCAATAAACTCAGGAAGAGGAATGACTTTTTCTTCATCTTTTCCTGGGGTTCCAAAATAGGAAACAACGAACAGTATTCCGGTTAGTAGTATTCCACCGGAGAGGAATAGAGTCACACGTCTATTCAGCAAAGAAGTATTTATCCGGTGGAGAATACTTTCGAAACTTGAGCTCAATAGAATTCCTCCGGCTAATGCGATGAGTGGATATACCGTTAAGATGTAGAATCCACTTTGCTTCATACTAACCATAATGGGTAAAACACCTGCGAGTGCTACTGATATAAGAAGTAATGCATTTCTTTTTTGAGAAGAATCAATTTTGCGGTAATTCTTTCTGGTAAAAAGCAATAGCAATAGTCCAAGAAGTACAGGAGGAATTAATTCTGATAGAAAGCGTTTTACGATAAAAAAACGGGACTCAACGGTTTGAATGGAGGATATGCTCCTTACAACCTGTTTGTCTAAATAAGCAGATAGACTGGTGTGTGCAGCATCGGAAAAAAAGTAAAGCAGTAGAAGAGGAAGGAGTAGACTCAGAAGTAACAAAAAACTTGTAAAAAGCATTTGAGAAAAACGTTTGTTTTTCAGAATCAGATAACTGAAGAAGGGAAAGCTGAGAGGGTATAACGCAACAAACCCTTTCGTCAAAAAGCCTAACAGCAGCATAATTCCTGCGAGAACAACCCAACGATAATTAGAGCTTTTTTCATGATTAAAGAGAAGCAAAATAGCCGATAATAAGAATATACTCATCGTATTCTCCAGTACATTGTTTCCGCTCGCCCAGAAAACAACCGGGATAAATGACCATAATAGAAGAGGACCCCATGCCAGTTCCTTTTTAAAGCCAAGTTGTTGCCAGATTGTACGAATCAGGAGTGCGATTACCAGATAGGTGAAAAGAGAAAATAATTTGTCTACAATCCAGTTATCGCCCAATAGAAAGTAGAATTTACTTTGAATCCACATAGCTAAAGGGGGGTGTTCGTTGAATTGCGGATAAAGAGTTTGTGTAAATTGTAGGTTCCAAAAACTTCCCTTACCAAGATATAAATTGTGAGCAATAGCACTATAGATCATACCGTCCATAAACATACTTTTAACCCAGAGATAAGGAGCTGTTAGAATCATAAATAATCCTAACCAAATTGCATATAATTTCGTGCCCGGGCTTAGTAGCATGTAAATGAATGTTTTTATTTCATGCGAAATTAGGTGAATTATTCTAAATAGTATAGGTAACGACCCGGAAGGAGAAAAATTGTGATGATAAAATCACTTTTGTGTTACCCTAATCCTAATAGAAGAGGTGAAAGGTTAAGTCTTCTTTAAATGAGTTAATTACCCTTGATTTACGGCTTTTTGTACACGTATCTTTGCAGCGTCAAAACAAAAGAAGACAAATGAAAAAGAAAATTGCCTTTACTCTGCTCCTTGGAATGAGCATGAACCTACAAGCAAAAACCACTATGTTTCCGGGTGGAGGTGAATCGGATGAAATTACTAACCGTGTTACATCGCGAATTGAAACAGATGGTAGTCTGACATTATCCGTTGATGTAATAGACAGCCTTTCAACAATAGAAGTTGGAATTACCGGCGATATTCAGGGGTGGGCCACTTTAGTGCTTACTAATTCCAAAGGTGAAGAGGTTTTCTTTCAGTTAATTGAAGATTCACATACTCCTTTGAGTATTTCAATTCCTACTGAAAATCTGAAAACAGGATTTTACTTTGTGCAATTAGACTGGGAGCAGGAAATTCGTATTCTCAAGATCCGGATTGATTAATCCAGAATCTCCAGTTTTGCAAATCGCATAAGTAAAACTTTCTGGCCGTGTTTTGGGAAAAAGACGGTTACTTTTTTGTCGGGGTCAGCCCCCTCGATTTTTACCACTTTTCCTTTCCCAAATCGTTCATGTTGAACGTTGTATCCAACTTTGAGTGTTGCGTCGGTTGCATTCGAAGATGGATTTGTTTTTTTTGTAGCCGCAGAAAGTGGCGTCATTTTACCTGTTCTTCCCGTGCTACTGGCTTCCCCTGAAGAAAGAGATCGCTTAGATAAGCCTGAGGTATTAAGAGATCTTCCTGAACCAGAAGCGTACGGACTTTCGTGTTGTAAAAACTTTTCGTCAATTTCTTGTATAAACCTACTGGGTTCTGAGGTTGTTGCCTGTCCCCATTTATATCTGCTCATGGAATAACTCAATGTACAGCTTGTTTCAGCGCGGGTTAGTGCGACGTAGAAAAGGCGTCTTTCTTCTTCGAGTTCCGAACGAGAGTGAAGAGACATTTGAGAGGGGAACAAATTTTCTTCCAGTCCAACAATGTATACATAAGGGAATTCTAATCCTTTTGAGGCGTGAATAGTCATTAGCGTTACCTTGTTTCTGTCTTCTTCACTTTCATTGTCGGCATCCGTTAGCAAAGCGACATCAATCAGGAAATCACTCAGGGAGACAAGTACACCTTCTTCCTGAGAAACCGTAAATTCTTTGATACCGGCTAAGAGCTCCTGAATATTTTCATAGCGGGCAACCCCCTCTGGAGAGCGGTCATCATACAATTCTTTCAATATCCCGGATGATTGTGCTATTTCCTGTGCAAGATCAAAGGCAGGAGTAGTTTCCAATTTAATCCCAAAACTGGTAATCATGGTGGCGAAAGCCTGCATCTTTTTCTTCGCTGCTGTATTCATTGAAACTGGGTAAGTCTGAAAGTCGGAGATTACCTCCCAAATAGAAACACCATAGCGGTTAGCGGCGACAGTAACTTCTTCCATAGAAGTATTTCCAATTCCTCTCCTGGGATAATTAATCACACGTTTTAATGCTTCTTCGTCTTTTGGATTTGCAGCAAGGCGATAATACGCGATAATATCTTTTATTTCCTTTCGCTGGTAGAAAGATAAGCCCCCATAGATTTTGTAAGGAAGATTTAATTTTCGAAGTGCTTCCTCAAACGAACGAGACTGGGCATTGGTGCGATAAAGTATTGCAAAGTCTTTATAATCGAGTCCCTTTGCCTTTTTTGCTTCGAAAATAGCATTCGAGATTACTCTTCCTTCTTCATTATCCGTGAGTGTACGCAGAACTTTTATTGTATTCCCGTCTTCATTTTGGGTCCAGACTTTTTTCTTAATCTGATCCTTATTATGAGCAATTATGCTGTTAGCAGCATCGACGATATTTTTTGTACTTCTATAGTTTTGCTCTAGTTTATACAGCTTATAATCCGGATAATCTTTTCTGAAATTGAGTATGTTTTCAATATTGGCTCCTCTGAAGGCGTAAATACTTTGGGCATCATCTCCTACCACACATATATTTTCATAAAGAGCGGCAAGTTTTTTTACAATGAGGTACTGACTGTAATTGGTGTCCTGATACTCATCGACAAGAATATAGCGGAAGCGATGCTGATAAAAATTAAGAACATCAGGAAAGTCTCGCAATAAAACGTTAGTTTTAAAAAGAAGGTCATCAAAGTCCATAGCTCCTGCTTTAAAGCAGCGGGCTTCATAGTGTTTATAAATAATAAAGAGCTTGGGTTTTCCGCTCATGCGATCTTCTCCTACGATTTCTGCATTAGCCTCGTATTGTTGGGGAGAAATAAGATTGTTTTTAGCAGATGAAATCCTGGAATGGACTAAGCCTGGTTTATAGACCTTGTCGTCTAGTCCCATTTCTTTTATTATGGATTTTAGAAGACTTCTCGAATCCTGACTATCGTATATTGTAAAATTGTTCGGGTAACCGATTTTGTCTGAATGATAACGAAGAATCTTAGCAAATACTGAGTGGAATGTTCCCATTGTAACATTTCGGGCTTCGCTCTCACCTACAACATTAGCAATCCGTTCTTTCATTTCCCGCGCAGCCTTGTTGGTAAAGGTTAGAGCTAGAATGTTAAAAGGGTCAACACCTTTTTCCATCAGATAAGCAATACGGTAAGTAAGAACCTTTGTTTTCCCGGATCCGGCTCCGGCGATAACCATCATAGGGCCGTCAACATGTGTAGCAGCTTCAAACTGGTTTGGGTTTAACTCATTCAGAAAATCCATAAATACAAAGTTAATTATATTTGTAGCTGAGAGCTCGAAGATTAAGTGTTAAATAAAAAACGTATTTGTTTTTATTTGTTTAATACTTAACAAATATCATGTAAGTTGTTGTTAATTAGTGGTTTTAGGTGTTGTTATGGTCGCCTTGTCTGAAAAAGAGGAAAGTTTTTTCACAAACACTTGTGAAAAAACCAAAAGAAAATCAACTGATTAATTGCGTACTAGCGAAAATTCTCTATCTTTGCACCCCTCAAAATGTGTTTTTGGGGCAAATAGTAATTATTAAAAGTTAAGAGGTAATATGCCAACTATTCAACAATTAGTTCGCAAAGGTCGCACGGCACCGGTGAAGAAGAGCAAGTCTGCTGCTTTGGATTCGTGTCCGCAGCGCAAAGGGGTATGTGTAAGGGTTTACACCACTACTCCTAAGAAGCCAAACTCAGCTATGCGTAAAGTAGCTAGGGTGCGTCTCACTAATGGTAAAGAGGTGAACGCTTATATTGGTGGTGAAGGTCATAACTTACAGGAACACTCATTGGTGTTGGTTCGCGGAGGAAGGGTAAAAGACCTTCCTGGTGTGCGTTATCACATCGTTCGAGGAGCTGAGGATACTGCCGGAGTGGAAGGTAGATCACAGCGTCGTTCTAAGTATGGAACAAAGAGACCTAAACAAAAATAATTTAAAGCTTTCTAAGAGATGAGAAGAAGAAAAGCGAAAAAAATTCCCATTCTGCCGGATCCGCGTTTTAACGAGGTGGTAGTAACAAAGTTTGTGAATAACTTGATGTATTCAGGGAAAAAAGGATTGGCCTTCAAAATATTTTATGACGCAATTGACGTTATTGAATCAAAGCTTGAAGGTGAAAGTGGTTTGGAAGTATGGAAAAGAGCATTGGATAATGTGACTCCAAACGTTGAGGTTCGTAGCCGTCGAGTTGGTGGAGCTACTTTCCAGATCCCTACTCCTGTTCGAGATAGCCGTAAGCAGTCACTTGCAATGAAGTGGTTGATAAGTTTTTCTCGAAAGAGAAATGAGAAATCGATGAGTGCTAAACTTGCTGCAGAGATTATTGCTGCTTCAAAAGAAGAAGGTGCTGCATTCAAGAAGAAAGAAGATACGCATAGAATGGCTGAAGCGAACAAAGCGTTCTCTCACTTCAGATTCTAAAAAAAAGAAAAGAAATGGCAAGAGATCTTAAATTTACGAGAAACATTGGTATTGCTGCCCACATTGATGCGGGTAAAACAACCACAACAGAGCGTATCCTTTATTACTCAGGGTTGAGTCACAAGATCGGAGAGGTTCACGATGGTGGAGCAACAACCGACTGGATGCAGCAGGAGCAGGAGCGTGGTATTACCATTACTTCGGCAGCTGTTACAGTAAAGTGGCCTTACAAAAACAACGAATACCACGTTAACATTATTGATACTCCCGGGCACGTTGACTTTACAGTAGAGGTGAATCGATCACTTCGTGTATTGGACGGTCTGGTTTTCTTGTTTTCAGCAGTTGACGGTGTAGAGCCTCAGTCAGAAACAAACTGGCGATTGGCAGATAACTATAATGTTCCGCGTATCGGGTTCGTTAATAAAATGGACCGTTCAGGAGCAGATTTCCTTAATGTTGTTAAGCAGGTTAAGGAAATGTTGGGAAGTAATGCAGTTCCACTTCAGCTACCTATTGGTGCAGAGGATGACTTCAAAGGAGTTGTCGATCTTGTAAACTGGAGAGGTATCGTTTGGAACGAGGAAGATAAAGGAATGACCTTTACTGAAGTTCCAATTCCCGATGATTTGGTTGAAGAAGCAACAATGTACCGTGAGATGCTTTTGGAGCAGGTTGCTGAATTCGACGATACATTGATGGAGAAATTCTTTGAGGATTCAAACTCTATTACGGAAGAAGAAATGTTGACGGCATTACGTCAGGCTACTATCTCAGGGAAAATCATTCCTATGGTATGTGGGTCTTCTTTCAAGAACAAAGGAGTTCAGACAATGTTGGATTACGTTATGGCTCTATTGCCATCACCAATGGATCAGGAAGCGATTCAGGGTACTAACCCTAAAACAGATGAGCCTGCAGAGCGTAAGCCTTCTTATGATGAGCCGTTCGCAGCTTTGGCGTTTAAAATTGCTACAGACCCATACGTAGGAAGACTATGTTTTGTACGTGCCTATTCAGGTAAACTACCTGCAGGATCATACGTTTTAAATACGCGTTCAGGAAACAAAGAACGTATTTCACGTATCTTCCAGATGCATGCTAACAAGCAAATTCAGATTGATGAACTTGGAGCAGGAGACATCGGTGCAGTTGTAGGATTTAAAGATATTCGTACGGGAGATACATTGTGTGCTGAGAATGCACCAATCGTATTGGAATCTATGGATTTCCCTGATCCTGTAATTGGATTGGCAATTGAGCCTAAGACACAAGCGGATACGGATAGATTATCTACAGGTCTTCAGAAACTTGCAGAAGAAGATCCTACTTTCCGAGTACATACAGATGAAGAAAGCGGACAAACAGTTATTAGTGGTATGGGTGAGCTTCACCTTGATATCATTGTTGACCGTTTGAAGCGTGAGTTTAAAGTAGAAGTTAACCAGGGAGCTCCTCAGGTATCTTACCGTGAGAAAATCACAGGGTCTGTTGATCATCGTGAAGTTTACAAAAAGCAGTCTGGTGGACGTGGTAAATTCGCGGATATCGTTGTGGAAATTTCTCCATTGGAAGATCCAACGAAGTCAGGACTTGAGTTCGTCAATAGCATTAAAGGTGGTAACGTTCCTAGAGAATTTATCCCTTCTGTTGAGAAAGGATTCAAAGATGCAATGTCTAATGGTGTATTGGCAGGATATCCTGTTGATTCATTGAAAGTTGAATTGAAGGATGGGTCTTTCCACGCTGTCGATTCAGATTCATTGTCTTTCGAAGTCTGTGCGAAAATGGCATACCGTAATGCATTGCCTAAAGCAAGACCAGTAATTATGGAGCCTATCATGAAGCTTGAAGTAGTTACTCCTGAGGAGAACATGGGAGATGTTGTTGCTGACCTTAACCGCCGTCGTGGTTTGATTAAAGGGATGGACGATAGAAATGGAGCGAAAGTAGTTAAAGCGGATGTTCCACTTTCTGAAATGTTCGGATATGTAACTCAATTGCGTACAATTACTTCAGGTCGTGCGAATTCATCAATGGAATTTTCTCACTATGAAGAATGTCCGAAGAGTGTTGCAGAGGATGTTATTGCTAAAGTTAAAGGAAAAATTACTGCTTAATATAAAGGTAGCATGAGTCAAAAGATCAGAATTAAGTTAAAGTCATACGATCACAATTTAGTTGACAAATCAGCTGAGAAAATCGTAAAGACAGTAAAAGCTACAGGAGCTGTAGTTAGTGGTCCAATTCCACTTCCGACGCACAAGCGTATTTATACTGTACTGAAGTCTCCACACGTAAACAAAAAAGCGCGTGAACAGTTTGAATTGTGTTCGTACAACAGACTGATGGACATTTACAGTTCGTCATCAAAAACAGTTGATGCATTGATGCGTTTAGAGCTTCCAAGTGGAGTGGATGTAGAAATTAAAGTTTGATAATTTAAATAATAAAGGATGCCTGGAATAATTGGTAGAAAAATCGGGATGACTAGTATCTACAGTGCCGAGGGTAAGGCAACACCATGCACAGTGATAGAAGCTGGTCCTTGTGTAGTAACGCAAGTTAAGACACAAGATAAGGATGGTTATGAGGCTGTTCAGTTAGGATTTGGTGAGCGTAAAGAAAAAAACACGCCAGGTTCTTTGAAAGGACACTTCAAAAAAGCAAACACCACGCCTAAACAAAAATTAGTAGAGTTTGAAGAGTTCGAGGGATTAAACCTTGGCGATGTTGTTACAGTAGATATTTTCGAAGAAGGAGAATTCGTTGACGTAACAGGGACATCTAAAGGAAAAGGGTTCCAGGGGGTTGTGAAACGTCATGGTTTCGGTGGAGTTGGTCAGTCAACTCACGGTCAGCACAACCGAATGAGAGCACCTGGATCGATTGGAGCTGCTTCGTACCCTGCACGTGTATTCAAAGGAATGCGCATGGCTGGTCAGACTGGTAACAAGCGAGTAATGATCGAGAACTTACAAGTTCTGAAAGTGTTGACTGATAAGAATTTGTTAGTAGTTAAAGGTTCGATTCCCGGACCAAAAGGTTCAACAGTAATTATTGAGAAATGGAATTAAAGATTGTAGATACCAAAGGAAAAGCTACTTCCAAAAGTGTAACACTTTCTGACGAGGTTTTTGGAATTGAGCCAAACGATCATGCAATTTACATGGACGTGAAGCATTACCTGGCTAGCCGTCGTCAAGGAACACACAAGGCGAAAGAAAGAAGTGAAATCGTCGGAAGTACACGTAAGATCAAGAAACAAAAAGGTACCGGTGGAGCTCGTGCAGGTAGTATTAAGTCCGGAACTCGTGTTGGTGGTGGACGTATCTTCGGACCCCGTCCGCGTAACTACAGCTTCAAATTGAACACAAAATTGAAGCGTTTGGCACGTAAGTCGGCATTGAGCTACAAAGCACAGGGGGAAAATATCATGGTGTTGGAAGATTTCAACTTTGATACTCCTAAAACAAAGGATTTTGTTGCTTTGATGGGGAATTTGAAATTGAACGATCAGAAAGTATTGTTAGTAATTGGAGCTAAGAATGACAATGTATTTTTGTCTTCACGTAACCTTCAGCGTGCTAAGGTCGTAACAGCTGATTCGTTGAACACTTACGATATCATGAATGCCGGTAAGCTAGTTTTAGCAGAAAGCTCAATTGAAGTAATTGAAAAGGTATTAAACTAATTCGAAATGAGCACGATTATTAAAAAGCCTATTATCACAGAGAAAGCTACGTTGGACAGTGAGTTGAACAACCGTTTCACTTTCGTTGTGGATAGAAAGGCAAATAAGATTGAAATTAAAAAAGCCATCGAAAAGATGTACGGAGTGACTGTAGAGTCAGTTCGTACATTAACCTATGGTGGTGGAAAGCCTTCTGTGAAGTACACAAACAGAGGTATCGTTGAGCAGCGTAACAGCGTTTGGAAAAAAGCTGTAGTTACTGTTGCTGAAGGAGAGACGATTGATTTGTATAGTAACATTTAAGAAAATTTGAAATGGGTCTTAGAAAATTAAAGCCTACAACTCCAGGGCAAAGACACAAAATCATCAGCGATTTTTCGGAAGTAACCAAGGGGGCTCCTGAAAAAAGCTTGCTGGCTGCCAAGAAAAAGTCTGGTGGTCGTAACAATGATGGTCGTATGACTATGCGTTACATCGGTGGTGGTCACAAACAACGTTATCGTGTTATCGATTTCAAACGTGACAAACAAGGTGTACCGGCTACAGTAAAGTCAATTGAATACGATCCGAACAGAACAGCAAGAATTGCATTGTTGTATTATGCTGATGGTGAGAAACGCTACATTATCGCTCCCGAAGGATTAAAAGCAGGGGATACAGTAGTTTCCGGAAAAGGTGCAACACCTGAAGTAGGAAACGCATTGTTACTTTCTGAAATTCCGTTGGGTACTGTTATCCACAACATTGAATTGAAGCCTGGAAAAGGTGGTGCTATTGCACGTGGTGCCGGAACTTACGCTCAGCTTAATGCGCGTGACGGTAAGTATGCAATTGTTAAGCTTCCTTCAGGGGAAACTAGAATGGTGTTGGTTGAGTGTATGGCTACAATTGGAGCTGTATCGAACTCAGAGCATAACCTTATTGTTTCTGGTAAAGCAGGTCGAAGCAGATGGTTAGGTCGTCGTCCACGAGTTCGTGGAGTTGTGATGAACCCGGTTGATCACCCGATGGGTGGTGGTGAAGGTCGTTCATCAGGAGGACACCCTCGTTCGCGTAATGGTATGCCAGCTAAAGGATACAAGACGCGTTCGAAAACCAAGTATTCGAATAAGTTTATCATTGAAAAAAGAAAGAAATAAGTAGCTTATGAGCCGTTCGTTAAAAAAACCGCCTTTCGTTCACTATAAGTTGGCAAAACGTGTGGAAGAGGCACAAGAGTCAGGAAAGAAGAGCGTGATCAAGACATGGTCAAGAGCTTCAACCATTACCCCCGATTTTGTTGGGATGACATTTGCAGTTCACAATGGGAATAAGTTTATTCCTGTTTTCGTGACGGAAAACATGGTAGGACACAAACTTGGTGAGTTTGCTCCAACCAGAAACTTCCGAGGTCACGGTGGTAATAAGAAAGATAAAAGAAGATAGTAAAAAATTGTAGTGACTATGGGCGCTAGAAAAAGACTAAGAGCCGAGAAGTTAAAAGAGGACAAAAAGAATTTGGCGATAGCTAAACTTCGTAACTGTCCGATTTCTCCGAGAAAGATGAGATTAGTTGCAGATCTTGTAAGGGGAGTTGAAGTAAATAAGGCTCTAAATGTATTGCAACATAATCCAAAGGATGCTTCCGTTTACCTTGAAAAACTTTTGCGTTCAGCTATCGCTAACTGGGAGCAGAAGAATGAGGATAAATCTCTTGAAGAAGAGGTATTGGTAGTAAAATCTATTGAAGTAGGTCCGGCAGGAATGCTGAAGAGAATTCAGGCTGCTCCTCAGGGTAGAGCACATCGAATTAGAAAAAGGTCAAACCACGTAACCATCATCGTTGATGGCGTAAATAATTAGGAGAAAGCATGGGACAAAAAACGAATCCAATCGGAAATAGACTAGGTTTCATCCACGGATGGGAGTCTAATTGGTATGGTGGAGATAACTATGGCGATAAATTGCTTGAGGATCACAAGATCCGTCGTTATCTTCAGGCTCGTTTATCCAGAGCGAGTATCTCTAAGATAATTATTGAGCGTACACTTAAGTTGGTAACCGTTACTATCAACACGGCTCGTCCGGGTGTAATCATTGGTAAAGGTGGTCAAGAGGTTGACAAACTGAAAGAAGAGCTTAAGAAGCTGACAAAAAAAGATATTCAGATTAATATCTTTGAAATCAAACGTCCTGAATTGGATGCACGATTAGTGGCAGATGGTATTGCCCGTCAGATCGAAGCTCGTATTTCTTTCCGTCGTGCGATTAAAATGGCTATCGCATCAACAATGCGTATGGGTGCTGAAGGGATTAAGGTGAAAATTTCCGGACGTCTTAATGGTGCTGAGATGGCGCGTGATGAAATGTACAAAGATGGTAGAACACCATTGCATACATTCCGTGCAGATATCGATTACGCATTGTCGGAGGCTCACACAACTTACGGCCGAATCGGAATTAAGGTTTGGATCTGTAAAGGTGAAGTCTATGGTAAAAGAGATCTTTCTCCGAACATCGGACAAAATGCTAAAGGGTCAGGAGCCGGAACTTCTGGTCGTCAGGCACCAAAAGGTGGGAGAAGAAAGAAAAAGTAATTAGGTTTTACAACCTGTAAAAACTTGGTAAAATGTTACAGCCAAAAAGAACGAAGTTTAGAAAAGCACAGAAAGGACGAAATAGAGGTCTTGCACATCGTGGAGGACAAATCGCTTTCGGTTCCTTCGGTTTGAAAGCGCTTGAACCGGGATGGATCACTTCTCGTCAGATTGAAGCGTCACGTATCGCCGTTACACGTTATATGAAAAGGGAAGGTAAAGTCTGGATTCGTATTTTCCCGGACAAACCGGTTACTGCAAAACCAGCAGAGGTACGTATGGGTAAAGGTAAAGGTGCTCCTAGTCATTGGGTAGCAGTTGTGAAACCTGGACGTATTATGTTTGAAGCAGACGGTGTACCTTATGAAACTGCCAAAGAAGCAATGCGCTTGGCAGCTCAGAAACTTCCCGTTAAATGTAAGTTTGTAGTTAGAAACGATTATGTTATTCCAACTGCTAAATAATAACGAGTTATGAAACAGCAAGAAATCGTACAACTATCAGATGGCGATCTACAGGAAAGAATCGCGGACTTTAAAGATCAGTTGCAGAAACTAGAGTTGACACACGTAGTTTCTCCATTGGAAAACCCAATGCAGATCCGTGAAATTCGCAAAACCGTAGCTCGTTTAAATACTGAGTTGACAAAAAGACAAAAACAGGCATAAGGCCTAGTAATTAAATAAGCTTGATAATGGAGAAGCGTAATTTAAGAAAAGAGCGAATCGGTGTTGTTACTAGCGATAAAATGGAAAAATCCATAGTTGTTGCAGTAGAAAGAAAAGTAAAACACCCAAAATATGGTAAGTTCGTAAAAAAAACTACTAAATTTGTCGCCCACGATGAAAAAAATGAATCAGGTATCGGTGATACTGTGAGAATCATGGAAACTCGTCCTTTGTCAAAAACAAAGAACTGGAGATTAGTAGAAATTGTTGAAAGAGCTAAATAGTTTGTAGTAATGATACAACAGGAATCAAGACTTGCAGTAGCAGACAATAGCGGTGCCAAAGAAGTACTTTGTATTCGCGTTCTAGGTGGAACGAAAAGAAGATACGCTTCGGTTGGTGATAAAATTGTTGTAGCTGTCAAGAGTGCAGTGCCCTCTGGGAACGTGAAAAAAGGAAGCGTTGCTAAGGCCGTAGTAGTTAGAACGAAAAAAGAAGTACGTCGTCCTGACGGTTCTTATATTCGTTTCGATGACAACGCCGTGGTTATTTTGAATCAAGCGGGAGAAATGCGTGGTACTCGTATATTCGGGCCAGTCGCGAGAGAACTTCGTGAGAATAACTACATGAAAATTGTTTCACTTGCACCTGAGGTGCTCTAAAAAAATGTAAAACGTCATGCAAAAGAAGTTACACATTAAAGTAGGAGACACTGTTCAGGTAATGAGTGGTGAATCAAAAGGTCAGAGCGGTAAGGTTATCGCTATTGACAGAAAGAAGGACCGTGCGCTTGTAGAAGGTGTGAACGTGATTAAGAAACACGTGAAGCCAAGTGCGGCTAACCCTCAGGGTGGTATTGTTGAACAAGAAGCAGGAATTCATATTTCTAATTTGCTACTTGTTGTTAACGGCCAGCCTACACGTATTGGTCGTCGTGCAGACGCAAATGGAAAATTAGTACGTTATTCTAAAAAGACTGGGGAGGAGATTAAGTAATGAGTTACCAACCAAGACTTAAAGGAAAGTATAAGAGCGAAATTATCGCTTCTTTGACTGAAAAATTCGGATACAAGACACCAATGTCTGTTCCGCATATTGAGAAAATTGTGATCAGCCAGGGTATTGGTGACGCAGTAGGTGACAAGAAATTGGTTGACTCTGCTGTTAGTGACCTTTCAATGATTGCTGGTCAGAAGGCTGTAGCTACAATATCTAAAAAGGATATCTCAAACTTTAAATTGAGAAAAGGAATGCCAATTGGTACAAAGGTTACTCTTAGAGGTGATCAAATGTACGAATTCCTTGATCGTTTGATCTCTGTTGCATTGCCTCGTACACGTGACTTCCGTGGAGTTAATGCGAAAGGATTTGACGGACGCGGAAACTTTAATATGGGTGTTAAAGAACACATTATTTTCCCGGAAATCGATATCGATAAGGTGAACCGTATTATGGGTATGGATATTACTTTTGTTACATCAGCTGATAGCGACGAAGAAGCAAAGGCGCTGCTTGATGCTTTTGGATTCCCATTCACAAAAAAATAGAAGAAAATGGCAAAAGAATCAATGAAAGCGCGTGAGCGCAAAAGAGAAAGGTTAGCTGCTCGCTATGCAAATACACGTGAAGAATTGACAAAGATTTTGAAATCTAGCGATGATTCAGAAGAAATGCAGCAAGCGAAGTGGGAGGCGATGATGAAATTACAGAAGTTGCCTGCTAACTCTTCAAAAGTAAGATTGCATAATAGATGTAAACTTACGGGTCGTCCTCGTGGATATATGAGACAATTCGGTATTTCAAGGGTAACATTCCGTGAAATGGCTTTGAATGGAAAGATCCCGGGAGTTAAGAAATCAAGTTGGTAATTGAATTAATAGGAAAATTATGTATACTGATCCTATAGCAGATTATTTGACACGTATTCGTAATGCGGTCAGAGCGAATCATAAAGTTGTTGAAATCCCTGGTTCAAACATGAAAAGAGAGATGACAAAAATTCTTTTCGACAAAGGGTATATTGATAACTTCCGTTTCGAAGAGGATGGAAAGCAAGGTGTTATTAAAATCGCTTTGCGTTACAATCCCGTAACGAAGAAAAATGCGATCACACGTTTGGATCGCGTAAGTAAACCAGGTTTAAGAAAGTATTGCGATGCATCAAGTTTGCCACGCGTTCTTAACGGATTGGGAATCGCTATGATTTCCACTTCTAAAGGTCTTATTACAGACAAGGAAGCTCGTAAAGAGAATGTAGGTGGAGAAGTTGTTTGCTACGTATATTAATTTGGAGGAATAAGAAATGTCAAGGATAGGAAAAAATCCAATCACAATCCCGAGTGGAGTTGAAGTGAAAGTTAACGGTACAACTGTAACTGTTAAAGGTTCTAAAGGTGAATTGACGCAAGAAGTTGATACTTGTGTTGAATTAGCAGTTGAGGACGGAACAATCACGTTCACCCGCGAATCGGAATCGCCGTCTCACCGTGCAAAGCACGGTTTGTATAGAGCGTTAATCAACAATATGATTGTTGGTGTATCGGAAGGGTTTAAAAAGGAGTTGGAAGTTGTTGGAGTCGGATATCGTGCTAATGCAGCAGGACAAAGACTTGAACTTGCGTTAGGATTCTCACATCCAATCGTAATAGAACTTCCCTCTGAAATTAAAGTATCTACAGAAACTGTCAAAGGTCAGGCTCCGTTGATTACATTGGAATCATACGATAAGCAATTGATCGGACAAGTAGCAGCGAAGATCCGCTCTTTCCGTAAGCCAGAACCATATAAAGGTAAAGGTATTAAGTTTAAAGGTGAGCAGATCAGAAGAAAAGCTGGTAAATCTGCAGGTAAAAAATAATAGATAAAAATCATGGCATTCAGTAAAGAAATCAGAAGAGCGAAGATCAAAAGAAGAATCAGAAAGAATATTTCTGGGACTTCTGATGTGCCTCGTTTGAGTGTCTTCCGTAGTAATAAGCAAATCTACGCTCAGATTATTGACGATGTTAACGGAGTAACTCTTGTAGCAGCATCATCATACAAAAATGAGGAGCTTGTAAAGCTTCCGAAAATTGAGCAGGCTAAAGTTGTTGGAAAGCAATTGGCAGAGAAAGCTTTGAAGGCAGGAATTGAGAAAGTGGTATTTGACCGTAATGGTTACTTGTATCACGGACGTGTAAAATCATTGGCTGACTCCGCTCGTGAGGGAGGTCTTAAATTCTAATTATCATGGCAGAAAAAGTAAATAATTTGAAAGCGGTTGATGTCGAGTTAAAAGATAAACTTGTAGCTATCAACCGTGTTACAAAAGTAACAAAAGGTGGGCGTACCTTCAGTTTCTCTGCAATCGTGGTAGTTGGAAACGAGAATGGAATGGTAGGTCATGGTCTTGGAAAAGCAAAAGAGGTAACTGAAGCGATTCAGAAAGGAATTGATGATGCAAAGAAAAACCTTATCTCTGTTCCTATCCGTAAAGGTACTGTTCCTCATACTCAAAAAGGAAAATACGCTGGAGCACGCGTATTGTTGAAGCCAGCTTCAGATGGTACAGGGGTTATCGCAGGTGGTGCGATGCGTGCTGTATTGGAGAGCGTTGGAGTTCACAATGTATTGGCAAAATCACAAGGTTCATCTAACCCTCACAACGTTGTAAAGGCAACATTTGATGCGCTTTCTCAAATGAGAGATGCAGTAACAGTTGCTAAGCAAAGAGGGGTGACTTTGGATAAAGTGTTTAACGGTTAATAAAGGTTATTATGGCAACAGTAAAAGTTAAATTGGTAAGAAGTACCATCAAGCGTCCAAAAAACCAAAAGGCTACCGTACAGGCGCTTGGTCTGAAGAAAATAAACCAGGTTGTGGAGAAAGAATCAACTCCTCAAATACTTGGAATGATTAAGAAAGTTCAACACCTAGTTGAAGTAGTAGAGTAGAACCTGTAAAGTTTAGAAATAATGAATTTGAATAATTTAAAGCCCGCAAGTGGTTCTGTAAAATCAAAGAAGAGAATTGCGAGAGGTCAGGGATCCGGACACGGAGGGACTTCGACACGTGGGCACAAAGGTGCTAAATCTCGTTCAGGATACAAATCGAAGATTGGATTCGAAGGAGGACAGATGCCATTACAGCGTCGTGTACCTAAGTTCGGATTTAAGAACATCAACAGAGTTGAATACAAAGCAATCAATTTGGACGTAATTCAGAGTCTTGTAGAAAAGAAAAATATCACTGAATTTACTCCTGAAGTATTCAAAGCTAACGGTTTGGCATCCGGAAATGACCTAGTAAAAATTTTGGGTAGAGGAGAATTGAAAGCAGCTGTGAAGATTTCCGCACACAAATTTTCAGCTTCAGCAAAATCAGTTATTGAAGCTCAAGGTGGAAATGTAACAGAACTTTAATTATCTTTGCCAACTATTTTAATCCAATGAAGAAGTTTTTTCAAACATTACAGAATATTTGGAAAGTAGAGGAACTTAGATCCCGCATCCTTGTGACGCTGGGTCTAATCCTTATTTTTCGTATAGGTTCGTTTATCGTTTTGCCGGGTGTTAATGCCGCTGTTTTAGCAGAAGCTGCCCAGAATGCTGACCAGGGAGGTCTGGCGGGACTACTCTCGTTACTTTCCGGTGGTGCATTCTCTAATGCTTCTATTTTAGCTTTAGGAATTATGCCCTATATCTCCGCATCAATTATTATGCAGCTCCTTGGGATGGCAGTTCCTGCTGTTCAGAAGATGCAAAACGAGGGAGAGAGCGGACGAAATAAGATTAATAATTTCACACGAATTCTGACGATTATCATTTGTGCTTTTCAGGCACCTTCGTACATTGGTTTATATGTGAAGAGTATCAATGGTTCGATTGTCAACGAGACACCTCTATGGTGGGTTCAAAGTGTTATTTTGCTTATCGCCGGAACTATGTTTGCTATGTGGTTGGGTGAAAGGATTACGGATAAAGGAGTTGGTAACGGTATTTCGTTATTGATTACTGTAGGTATCCTTGCTAATTTCCCACTTAGCTTCATTCAGGAGGTGACAACAAAGAGTGACAATCCGATTATGATCATTGTAGAGTTGGTAATGTTTATGGTAATTGTTATGGCTACTGTATTGATTGTGCAGGGAGTCAGAAAAGTGCCTATGAACGTTGCTAAACGAATGGCGGGAGGAAGAACCAACGTTGCAGAGCAGGGTGCACGTCAGTATTTGCCTATTAAGGTAAATGCTTCAGGGGTAATGCCTATCATTTTTGCTCAGGCAATTATGACTGTACCACTTATGTTACTGCAAAGTTCTGACGGTACGTCAACATTCTTTGGTTTGGGAGATATGTATGGTTTCACATACAATTTGATACTATTCTTCCTTATTATCATATTTACGTATTTCTATACGGCAATTATGATTAACCCAAAGAAAATGGCTGATGATATGAAACGAAACGGGAGTTTTATTCCTGGTGTTAAACCCGGAGAAGCAACCGCTGAGTATTTGGATCAGCTAGTATCGCGTATTACTTTGCCAGGTTCGATATTTCTCGGACTGATTGCAATTATTCCTGCTTTCGCTAAAGTAGCGGGTGTGACAGATGGATTTGCAATGTTCTACGGTGGTACTTCACTCTTGATTATGGTTGCAGTAGTATTAGATACATTGCAACAAATTGAAAGTTATCTGTTGAATCGTCATTATGACGGTTTGATGGAAGGAACCAGAGTTAGAGGTAGAAGAACACAAGGAGAAATGTCCGGTATTTAGTTATGGCAAAACAAGCGTCGATAGAACAAGATGGAGTAATTAAGGAGGCATTGTCTAATGCAATGTTCCGTGTGGAACTTGAGAATGGACATGTTATCACTGCACATATCTCCGGAAAGATGAGAATGTATTACATTAAAATTCTTCCAGGGGATAGGGTGAAAGTTGAAATGTCTCCCTATGATTTAACAAAAGGAAGAATAACGTTCAGATACAAATAAAGTATCGTAAAATTAAAAGAGATGAAAGTAAGAGCATCTGTTAAAAAACGTTCTGCTGATTGCAAGATCGTTAAGAGAAAGGGAAGAGTTTACGTGATTAACAAGAAGAATCCTAAACTTAAACAAAGACAAGGATAAAGCTAATTAGTTTAAATTATGGCTAGAATTGCAGGTATAGATCTACCAAAGAACAAAAGAGGTGTTATCGGATTAACGTATATCTACGGAATCGGGTTGAGCACAGCAAAGAAGGTGTTGAAAGACGCCGGAGTTGATGAAAACATTAAAGTACAGGACTGGAATGATGAACATCTTGCAGCAATCCGTACTCAAATGGCTGAAATCAAAGTAGAAGGTGCATTGCGTTCGGAAGTACAATTGAACATCAAGCGATTGATGGATATCGGTTGTTACAGAGGAGTGCGTCACCGTGCAGGGCTTCCATTACGTGGTCAGCGTACGAAGAACAACTCAAGAACTAGAAAAGGTAGAAGAAAAACTGTTGCTAACAAGAAGAAGGCAACTAAATAATTAATGCTTAGTTATGGCAAAGTCAAATCAGAAGAAGAAAAAGAATGTTAAGGTTGAAGCGCATGGAGAGGCACACATCCAAGCTACCTTCAACAACATCATCATTTCCCTTACAAATAACTCTGGTCAGGTAATTTCCTGGTCATCAGCAGGGAAAATGGGCTTCAGAGGATCTAAGAAAAACACTCCGTACGCTGCTCAGATTGCAGCTGAAGATTGCGCGAAAGAAGCTTTCGACAATGGTCTTCGCAAAGTGCGTGTATATGTAAAAGGTCCTGGAGCTGGACGTGAGTCAGCAATTCGCTCACTTCACAATTCGGGAATTGAAGTTACTGAAATTATTGATGTAACTCCAATGCCGCACAACGGATGTCGTCCACCAAAACGAAGAAGAGTATAATTTATATAGTAACAATGGGGACCCCGGTTGTCGAAGGATAGTTGACCTTAATTCACACCGCCCCTTAATTTTTTTAAAATGGCAAGATATACAGGTCCAAAATCTAAGATTGCCCGTAAGTTCAGAGAACCGATCTTCGGTCCTGACAAGGCACTGGAAAGACGAAATTACCCTCCTGGACAACATGGTCCTAACAAGAGAAGAGGTAAGCAGTCTGAGTACGCAATTCAGCTTGCGGAAAAGCAAAAAGCTAAGTATACGTACGGAATTCTTGAGCGTCAGTTTTCAAACATGTTCAAGAAAGCAACCCGAATGAAAGGTATTACAGGTGAAAACTTGTTGCAATTGTGTGAATTACGTCTTGATAACGTTATTTTCCGTCTAGGAGTAGCACCATCAAGAAGAGCTGCTCGTCAGTTGGTAACACACAAACATATTGTAGTGAACGGACAGGTGGTAAATATACCTTCCTATTCACTTAAACCAGGCGATGTTGTTGAAGTTAGAGAAAAGTCTAAGTCACTTGAAGCTATTTCTGATTCGTTGTCTTCTGCAGGTAACAGATCGAATGACTGGTTGACATGGAACCCATCTCAAATGTCAGGTACTGTTGTTAATGTTCCAAACAGAGAGATGATCTCTGAGAACATCAAAGAACAGCTTATCGTCGAATTGTATTCTAAATAATAATTAAAGCATTAAAATGGCTATTCTAGACTTCCAAAGACCTGATAAGGTAATCATGATTCAATCTGATGAACACGAAGGTCAGTTTGAATTCCGTCCACTAGAACCGGGATATGGTATTACAGTAGGAAACGCACTTAGAAGAATTTTACTTTCTTCTTTGGAAGGTTTTGCGATTTCTTCAGTTCGTATCGAAGGAGTGGATCATGAATTCTCTACTGTTAAGGGAGTAGTGGAAGACATGACTGAGATTGTGCTTAACTTGAAGCAGGTGCGTTTCAAGCAGCAAATTGAAGATACTGATAACGAAACTGTAGTTATTTCTGTTTCAGGACAGGACAAATTTACAGCCGGTGATATCGGTAAGTTTACTTCTGCTTTCCAGGTACTGAATCCTGATCTGGTTATTTGTAACATGGAGCCTTCTGTTAAACTGGATATGGAGATTACGATCATTAAAGGTCGTGGTTATGTTCCTGCTGAAGAGAACAAAGTGAACGGAGCTCCTTTCGGAACGATTTTTATCGATTCGATTTTTACTCCGATCAAAAATGTTAAATTCAACGTAGAGAACTACCGTGTTGAGCAGAAAACGGATTACGAAAAACTGGTGTTAGAGATCAGAACTGACGGATCGATTCATCCAAAGGATGCTTTGAAAGAATCAGCGAAAATCCTTATTCACCACTTCATGCTGTTCTCGGATGAGAAAATTACTTTGGATAGTGAAGTGAAGTCAGAAACGGAAGAGTTTGACGAAACATCATTGCACATGCGCCAACTTTTGAAAACCAAATTGGTTGATATGGACTTGTCTGTACGTGCATTGAACTGTTTGAAAGCTGCAGATGTTGAGACCTTAGGTGATTTGGTTTCATACAATAAAAATGACCTCTTGAAATTTAGAAACTTCGGAAAGAAATCATTAACTGAGTTGGAAGATTTGGTTGATTCAAAAGGACTTTCTTTCGGTATGAATGTAGCTAAATACAAGTTGGATAAAGATTAACAACCTAATAAGTTGATTTGACATGAGACACGGAAAGAAAAATAACCATTTAGGCAGAACAGCTTCTCACAGAAAAGCAATGTTGTCTAATATGGCGAGCTCACTTATAGAGCACAAGAGAATTAATACTACATTGGCGAAAGCAAAAGCATTGCGTACATATATTGAGCCAATTTTGACAAAAGCGAAGACGGATTCAACACATTCACGTCGTGTGGTATTCAGCTATCTGCAGAATAAGGAAACAGTTACTGAATTATTCAGAGAGGTTGCTCCTAAAATTGCTGATCGTTCTGGAGGATATACTCGTATTATCCGTACCGGATACCGATTGGGGGATAACGCTGAAATGTGTATGATTGAATTGGTTGACTTCAATGAATTGTTGTTAGGAGACAACAAGCCGGAGAAGAAAACTACACGTCGTTCACGTTCTAAAAAAGCAAAAACTGAAGATGACGCTCCTGCAGCAGAAGCAAAAGCTACTGAAGAAACGGAAGCAACTCAGCCTGAAGCAAAAGAGGATGAGAATTCAGCAGATGCTACTGAAGAAACAAAAGAATAATGATACTATTCTTGAAATAGGAAAAGGCGATACAGGAATGTATCGCCTTTTTTTATGGTCTGTTATTGCTTGTTACCTCATTATTAAGTTTTATTTTTGCCAAAAATTCTGTTTATGCACGAAAAACAACCCGCAGTTTTATTGTTGGAAGACGGAACCCGATTTGATGGTTTTGCATGTGGAAAAATCGGAACAACCACAGGAGAAATAGCGTTTAACACCGGAATGACCGGTTATCAGGAGGTTTTTACAGATCCTTCATATTATGGACAAATCCTTGTTATGACGACTGCTCATATTGGGAATTACGGAGTACATCCTGAGGAAGTAGAATCGGAAGGGATGAAAATAGCAGGATTAGTTACGAAAAAGTTTTCTGATATATATTCACGTACAGCAGGAGTATCCTCTTTGGGAGACTATATGGAAACCGAGGAGCGTGTTGGTATTTCTGATATAGATACGCGTGCTTTGGTTCGCCATATCAGAAGTAAAGGTGCTATGAATGCAATTATTTCGAGTGAGATTTTGGATGAAAAAGAACTCATGAATAAATTGCAGGATGTTCCTTCTATGGAAGGTCTTGAGTTGTCTTCCTTCGTTGCAACGAAAGAAAGCTATGAGATTGGTAGTAAGGAAAGTGAGTTTAGAGTTGCTTTGGTTGATTTTGGTGTAAAGAAGAATATTGTTCGCTGTCTTGCAGAACGAGGATGTTTTGTAAAGGTTTTTCCGATGACGGTCTCCATAGAGGAGTTAAAAGCATTCAGTCCGGATGGAGTTATGTTGTCTAATGGACCCGGGGATCCATCAGCGATGCCGGAACAAATTAATCTTGTTAAAGAAATTATCAATTGGGACATTCCTGTTTTCGGAATTTGTCTGGGACACCAGATTTTTGCACTAAGTCAGGGGCTGGTAACGGCAAAAATGCACAATGGACACCGTGGATTGAATCACCCGATAAAGAACCTGATTACCGGAAAAAGTGAAATAACATCACAAAATCATGGGTTTGTCGTGACGCATGAAAGTCTTGAAGCACATAGTGCCATCGAGTTGACACATATTCATCTTAATGATAATACAGTTGCCGGTATCCGATTGAAAGGAAAACCGGTATTTACAGTACAGTACCATCCGGAAGCATCGGCAGGTCCACACGATTCACGTTATCTGTTTGATGACTTTATCTCTAACATGAAAACATTCAAATCATGACTTACATAGCCAAAGTAATTGGAAGACAAATTCTGGATTCCCGGGGAAATCCAACAGTTGAAGTAGATGTATTTACAACTAACGGTGGTTTTGGACGAGCAGCAGTTCCTTCAGGTGCCTCAACCGGAATTCATGAGGCGGTAGAACTTCGTGATGGCGATAAGGGACGCTACATGGGAAAGGGAGTTCTTAATGCTGTAAATAATATAAATACAGTAATTAATGAAGCTCTTCAGGGACAATATGTTTTAGACCAGAAAGCAATTGATACCTTACTGATAAAGATGGATGCAACCGAGAATAAAGGAAATCTTGGTGCAAATGCAATTTTAGGAGTTTCTTTGGCGGTTGCACGTGCTGCTGCAAATGAAACGAATATGTCTTTGTATCGTTATATTGGAGGCGTAGGAGCCGTTACGATGCCAGTTCCAATGATGAACATTCTTAATGGGGGTTCTCATGCTGATAATCGTATCGACATTCAGGAATTTATGGTTATGCCTTTTGGAGCAACTTCGTTTTCAGAAGGATTGCGTATGGGAACGGAAGTGTTTCACCATTTGAAGAATGTCCTTAAGTCAAAAGGAATGAGTACAAATGTAGGAGACGAAGGTGGTTTTGCTCCTAATCTGGGATCAAATGAAGAGGCGATTGAAGTTGTTCTTCAGGCAATCGAATCGGCAGGTTATTCTCCGGGAAAAGATATGTTTATAGCACTGGATGCAGCTTCTTCTGAATTCTATAATAAGGAAAAGAAGAAATATGTTTTTGAATCTACAGGAGATGAACGCACTTCTTCGGAGATGGTAACTTTCTGGAAAGACTGGTCCTCTAAATACCCTATTGTTTCGATAGAGGATGGATTGGATGAAGATGATTGGGATGGATGGAAAGAACTGACAGATGTATTAGGGAAGAAAGTTCAGCTTGTCGGAGATGATTTATTTGTTACTAATACAAAACGTCTGAAAAGAGGAATTGAAACAGGAACAGCTAATTCAATTCTTGTAAAAGTAAACCAGATTGGATCACTTACTGAAACAATTGAAGCCGTTCAGATGGCTACAGCTAATCAGTATACTTCTGTAATGAGTCATAGAAGTGGAGAAACGGAAGACACAACCATTGCTGATTTGGCAGTAGCTTTAAATACAGGACAAATAAAAACAGGTTCAGCGTCCAGAAGTGATCGTATCGCAAAATACAATCAGTTACTTCGTATCGAGGCAGAACTGGGAGATACAGCTGTCTATCCGGGAATGGATTTTAGATATCTTAAATAAAATAGAGTAAGAAATGATAGAAAAGAGCCGGAATTTTCCGGCTCTTTTTATAGGTTGAAGTTTTAACTCCGATTTCATTATTCTTCTTTTAAGAACATGTTAAACTTCGCAAAAAAAAGAGCATTATTCCTTGGAAAAAGGTGACGTATTAAAATAAGACCTATCTTTGTATTCAATTGGTAATTTTAAAATGGGGTTAGACCAAAATAGCACAGTATTTTCAGGACGAAACCGAGCGGGTTTTGTTTCTGCTATGTTATTGATTACCCACAACAAAGCTTTTGTAAACCTGTCCTCCTGACTTTATTGAAGAGTTAGGAGGGTAACCATAAACTACCCGGTTATTTCTGATTGGGGTATTAATCTTTTTTTAGTATAAAATGAAACGTAAAAAGTTGATTGTAGCGGTAAAACCGTTTGTATTGATATGGGCTATCATTTTGTCTGTAAACACGCTTCTGCTAAGTCTTGCAGTATTAGGCATGATAAGTTATTGGTGGGTATTACTGACGGCTTTGCCAGCTATGCTTGCAGTATATGACTCAGTACAGTCAAGGCATACGCTTTTGAAAAACTTTCCGCTGATTGGACATGCCAGATATATGTTTGAAGCTTTTCGTCCGGAATTCAGACAGTACTTTTTCGAAGGAGAGTTAGATGGTAAGCCATTTAACAGACGCCAACGGTCTATTGTCTATCAGCGGGCCAAGAATGAAAAGCAGACAATTTCATTTGGAATGCAGGATGACCCGCAGCGAATAGGGTACGAATGGGCAGCACACAGTGTTTATCCCAAACAGGCTGATTTTTCCTCTTTTCGAATTACTATAGGAAACGATCAGTGTAAGTATCCCTATAGTGCAAGTATTATGAATATTAGTGCAATGAGTTACGGAGCTCTCAGCAAATCAGCTGTCAGTGCCCTGAATAAAGGTGCGGCTCTCGCTGGCTTTGCGCATAACACAGGTGAAGGTGGAATTAGTGAATTTCATTTGTTGGGAGGTGATCTTATCTGGCAGATCGGAACCGGATACTTCGGATGTCGGGATAAAAATGGACATTTTGACGAAGATCTATTCCGAGAGAAAGCACTACTTGAGAGTGTGAAGATGATCGAGATCAAGCTTTCGCAAGGAGCAAAACCAGGTCACGGAGGACTTCTGCCGGCGCATAAGAATACGGAGGAAATTGCTAAAATAAGAAATATAGAACCGTATACCACGGTACATTCTCCTGCTGGTCACTCAGCGTTTTCCAACGCAACAGAAATGATGCGGTTTATTAATAAGCTACGTCAGCTTTCTGAGGGTAAACCTGTCGGATTTAAAATCTGTATAGGAAGAAAAGAAGAGTTTGAAGAGATTGTTGCAGCAATGAATGTAACTGGAATTATACCGGATTTTATTGTTATTGACGGAGCAGAAGGTGGAACCGGAGCAGCACCACTTGAGTTTATCGACTATATGGGAATGGCTCTTTCCGACGCACTTGTATTTGTAAACCAGGTTCTGATAGATCATGGTTTACGAAGAAAAGTGAAGATCATTGCTTCGGGGAAGGTTATTACGGCATTTGATATTGCAAGAAATATTGCACTCGGTGCAGATGCTGTGTACAGTGCCAGAGGAATGATGTTTGCTCTGGGATGTATTCAGGCATTACAGTGTGATAGCGGAAAATGTCCTGTTGGTGTGGCAACTCAGGATAAATCGTTCTATAAGGGCTTGGATATTACAGATAAAAGTGTCAGAGTAGCTAATTTCCATACGAATACAATGAAAGCATTGGCAGAATTTGTTGGTGCATGTGGGTATCGAAGTCTGTCTGATATCGACGCTCGTTCTTTCTTCCGCAGACTGTCGCACAACTCGAACCGTAGTTTTAAAGACATCTACTATCCGGATCATAAATTACGAAGCCGGGTGGAAAAAATGGGACAACAGTAGTTCTACTAAAAAGGTAATCATGGAAAAAATACTTGTAATAAAAAAAGCTGATTTAGAAATAATAACGGATATTCTGGAACGATTGACTCCCGAGTCGAATACAATTCATATTCAGAAATTGAAAGCGGAACTGGGTAAAGCAGATATAGTCGATGACGAAGTGATAGATGACTCGGTTATTCAGCTGCAATCCACTTTCATGATGAAAGAGAAATCTTCATCTCTTCAGGTAAGCTATCAATTGGTTTTGCCTAAGGAGGCGGATCTTAAAGCAAAGAAGATATCGATTCTTTCTCCATTGGGAGTAGCTGTTATTGGTTATCGGGTCGGATCCGAAATTAATTGGGTTTTTCCGGGAGGAGAGAAACAAATTACTATTTTGGAGGTAAAACAGGCAGAGCGGGTTAATAAAGACTGGTCATGAATATTCTGAATAAGATTCCGGTAAAAGTATACTACGTGCTGATTGTCGTACTGATTTCACAAACTTTATTAAGCAATCTGTACGAGCAATACCGGAATGAACAGATCTCAGAAATTTCCTCAGAAATATATAAAGATCGTTTGAATGTAGGTGTTGACCTGACTTATTATAGCCTATTATTACTGGATGTCTCAAAAGTAATTTTAATTCCTTCGGTTTCTGAATCAGAGAAACAGCTTCTAATATCGGAAGCTGTAAATGAAATGAAAATGATTAGTAAACGCTATTCGACAACAGAAATGACTGTTGAAGAGCGTGAATTTTTAGAAGAACTAACCTTTGTTCAGGTAAGATTGTTAAATGCTTGTCAGTCGGGAGATGAAAAAGCGATTCTCGTTTCTCTGGACGAGGCATCAATACTCATTCGGGAAATGAGTGAAATTCAATTGGAAGAAACGAAGATGCTTATCGGACGCGTTAATAGCTTTTCAGATGTAGCTACTATGTTTTCGCAGATAGAAACATCTGCATTAATTGTCATCATGTTGTTAATTATTCGTCATTTTGATCGTCTTAAACTAATCAAACCATTGAAGTAGTTCCATAACAAAAAAAGAAAATATGAATTGGATACTATTAGTACTGGCAGGATTTTTTGAAGTTGCGTTTGCTTTTTGTCTGGGGAAAATTAAAGTTTCGGATTCTGCTGATCACTGGAAGTGGTATATGGGGTTCTTTATATTTCTGATCGCAAGTATGCTTTTGCTTATAAAAGCAACACAAACACTTCCGATAGGTACAGCATATGCTGTTTGGACAGGGATAGGTGCCGTAGGAACAGTCCTAGCCGGAATTTTCTTTTTCAATGAGCCGGCTGACTTCTGGAGAGTCTTTTTTATTGTAACGCTAATAGCTTCTATTGTCGGGTTGAAATTGGTTACTCATTAATTTTTTGATTTAGGGAATAACTAATTGCTATTTTTGCAGGCAAATTCGAATTGATATAAAACAAAACCGGATACCATTATCTTTTATTATACCCATGAAAATTAATTTCATCTTTCAGATTTCTTTGCTGATTTCATTTTTATCCTTTGGTCAGGAAGCCGAATTGTATCAGATTCTGCCGGATTGGTCGGTTGGGGATAGTCGAATTGTCCATGTGAAATCAGAGTCTGTAGTATATGTAGGGGATACTGTCTTTTCTCGAACAAATACGGAAGTAAAGTATAAAATGGAAGTAATAGGGACAGAAGATTATTTTTCATTGAAGTATTCACAATTATTTAGTGATTTCGATGTGGACTTGTCAGAAGATAATTCAACAGTTGAGAATATAGTAATGACAATTCTGGAAGAAATTCAGAGCAGTATTGAGAATTATGAATATGTTGTTTCTGTTGATAAAGAGACAGGTGAGGCATATGAAGTACAGAATGAAAAAGCGTTTCTGGAGTTTATTGAGGAGACTATGCTGCAAACACTTCGTTTGATTGGGGAGCAAATGGGAAAGAGTGAAGAGGATTTTTCAATGATGAAAGAAATGATGGAGCCTTTTATGAAAGAACAGACTTCTGCTATGATTCAAACAGCATTGAATGGAGTAAACTATTTACTACAGGCATATTCGTATTCCTTTCCGATTGAGGGCGAGTACAGGCAGGATATGATGGTCAATGATCTCAATGCAATGGGGAGTTTTGGAGATACTGATTTCCCCGCAGTGATGGTGATAAGTTCAGAAGAAAAAGGAGATGATATGCTTATTTATACAGAGTTACTGTATGATAAAGAGTTTCTTGCAGATAAAATAAACGAGGAATCGGAGAGTCTTGAGATAAATGTGGATGATTTTGAAGTTGTTGAGAAAGAAAGCATACGAATTGATTTGAATTCTACCTGGATAAAAAATCACTACTCTGAAGTCATTTTTATTATGCCTGGAATAAGAGTGGAGGAAAGTTCCCTGATGACTTTTAAATGACTCTTTCAAAACACATAGAATCAGAAAAGGAGCTTTGGGAAAGAATCAGCCAGTTTGAGTTTGATGATCTTGATTCGGAGTTTACTTTTAGTCAGAGATTGGCAAGGGAAAATAACTGGACTCTGGAGTTTACCCTGCGGGTACTATTTGAGTATAAACGATTCATTTACCTTATTTGTATTTCAGATCAACCCATGACACCTTCAGATCAGGTTGATCAGGCATGGCATTTACATCTGTTGTATACCCAATCGTATTGGATTCGCTTTTGTAAAGAAACCCTTGGTAAAGATATTCATCACGGACCTACAAAAGGAGGAAAAGAAGAGAAAGAGAAGTACAGAGATTATTATACTCAAACTAAAAAGAAGTATCAAGAAGTGTTTGCTGAGCCTCCTCCGGAAGATATTTGGCCTCCGGAGGAAATTAGGTTTAGTGAAATTAGGTTTGCTCGAATTAATCTCCATCGCAATTGGATAATACCAAAGCTGAAGCGTAAAAGACTATGATAGAAACGCTCTCAAAATATACACCGGCAGAAACATACTTTATTCTGAAAGAAGCAGATGTAGAACTCCGGGAATTAATGAAATACACTTTAATGGATTTACTATTTAAACGTGTATTAGAAATGAATACCGAACATAAAAACGAGAGTAAGGGAAAAAAAGCGAAAGTATATAACTATGTTCGTGTTGGTAGAGAGTTTTCTCATTACAAACCCTTGCCTCATGAAATGATCTATTTAAGCCCCTATTATAAAAGTAAGTCAATAAGAATTTTATTCCAACATTTGATTTCAATGGGGATTCAAAATGCTGGCGCTGAAAAAAAGTATATTCAGAACAATTTCCTTAAGAGGGAGGAAATGAAGCATTTCTTTGTAAGCAGTAGGTTTGCTATATTTTTCACCCGACTAAACCTATCAGATAGAGGAAAAGCCGAAAAAGAGAGGTTATTACAAGCTTTAGGCAGAGTTGATGTTTCTTTGGTAGATAGTATTTTGAATGTCACAGGAAAAGGAAGGTCAGATGTGTCAACAATTGGGGGAAATATTTTCCTTTTAAAGAAGGCGAGATCAAAAGTTTTACAAAAGATCAGTTACCAATTGAAAGAAGATCTTCAGCGATCGGTAGGGAATTACGATTTTATGCCCTGGTTTGCTTTTGAATCTTATGAAATACTGTTCAATACAATTTTTGATTCACTGTGTAGTAGTGATACCGAAGCTGATAGCGGATGCAATAGTTGTAGCGTTTGTGCTGGTTGTGGAGGGTGTTCGTAAGAAGAAGCAAGCCAACGTTAAATGGATTACGAAACTGGGGTTGGATATTATTAGTACATCAAATAATTGATAGAAAACAAAAAAGCAGTGATTTAAAAACCACTGCTTTTTTGTTGTATTTGTACTCGTTATTGTTTACTGATTTTGTAAGGGTATATTTCTCCCTCAACATAAATGTGTAACATGTAAAGTCCCGGAGACAACGTGTCAAGATTTACTTTCGTAGAAAGCGAATCAGAGTCTGTACGCATAACAATGCTTCCATTCATCTGATAGATTTCTATCTTTTCTATTGTCATATCAGCATTTATCATAATAAAATCAGAAGCCGGATTCGGATATACGTTGATACCTGCTAATTCCGGATCATTGATACCTAGACATTCTGAAACGGTAATAGGAGCATCAGTAGAATTGGAACATCCATTTCCATCTGTATACGTGTAGACGATTGTATGGGTTCCTACTCCAGATGAAGATGGATCAAAACTGTCACCGCTAATTCCAGGACCGCTATAGACTCCTCCTGAAGGTGTTCCCTCTGTAAGTGTAATCGGAGCATTATAGTCGCAGATTGTTTCAAATGCGGTTAAGGTAACGTCCGGAATTGGAAGTACAGTTATGTCAATACTATCTAGAAGTGGACATCCATAATAAGGAACCTGATTTAATTTGATTCTTACATCTTCACTTGGTGTAATTGTAGGGTTACCTACTGTAGGATCTGTAAATAGGAAAGATGGAGACCAGTCTAAACCATCCATGTTTTGAGTTGAAATGGATAAATTAATACTTTCACCTTCGCATATTGTTGTTTCACTTGTAACAATCAGGGCTTCATCGGTCGCCGTTGTATATTGACCAAGACTGATGCTTTCGAATGCGGAGGCAAAGTTTACGCCGTCATATCCACCCAACACAGCCATATATAAACTATCATTTTGTATGTAAGGAGTGAAGTTGGAAACGTTACTTGCTCCGGTTAATTTTGCAGGACCACCTTCCCATTGCTGAGTTCTTACATTGTAAGCATAAGTAGAAGAAAGGGGGGTTGATCCGTTTCCATCAGGGTCTCCTGAGGTAAAGTATACTTTTCCGTCATTCATTGTAGATGTACCGGCGGCAAAACGCCCTGTAGTTCCTGCTGGGTAACCATCTGAAAGTTGAGTCCATGTAATGGAATAAGGATCATTATTGTCAATCTCTCCAATCCATACCTGATCTTGCTGCCCCAAATTTTGATTGTAACCACCGACCAAAACTATTGTTCCATCTGCAATACCCATGCGTAAACCAGCGGTTAATGTACCAGGGAAAGGTGTTCCAGTAGCCCAGCTATCTGTATTTACATTATAAATTTGTACATCTGCAATATCTACAGAACCGTTGTAACCTCCTACTACGTAGAGTAAGCTGTCTGCATAAGTGCCAATGGCATAGTCTCCGGTTGCCTGAAGTAAGTCTGCAATTGGACTCCATGTATCAGTCGCAGGGTCGTATACATAACTACTTGCACTTGGTGAAAATGATGAAATATACCCACCTGGAACGTATATTTTATTCTGTATAACGGCAGCACTCAATTGCTGTTTTACTGTTGGTAGGTTACTTACAGATGTCCAGGTATCAGTTATAGTGTTGTATCTGTATACGGTTGAAATAGTTGTTCCTGCACCATCATTACCGGCAATAGAATATAGATATCCTGTGTCAGTATCTCCTTCGCAAGACTTCAGAAAAGCAGAGGCTCCACCCCAAATTGAAGTAGGAAGTGATGTTTGTGTCTGCCAACCATAATTGGGGAAAGTATCTAAAACGTTAATCGTAAAATAGAGTGTGTCATTAAGGTTGTTTTCATCTCCAGCTAATTGAGTGTAGACTTTACCCTGAGTGATACCTGATGTTGTTGGAGTAAATGCCGTAAACGTAATATCCGCAATTTCAAGAGAAGTAAGACTTCCACTAGGAATAGTAGAAATATATCCACCTTCAATTTCCATCGTTACATTAAAGTCTTGAGAGGTCTGACTCATATTGGTTACAGTTGCTGAAGGATTATAGTTTGTTCCGATAACAAACCTGGATGGCGAGGTAAGTGCATTGGCTCGTGCATCCAATAGAGGAAGTTGACCAATAGTTATCTGGTCAATATAGATCCCATCACCATCTTCGTTATAATGACTGAATGCAATGTATATATCCTGTCCTGCAAACGGGGTTAACGAAACCGCACATCTTTGCCATTCTCCAGAGGAAGCAGGATAATTAACACCTTCTTCATATTTCAAGATACTCTGCGTAAATGAAGGAATTAGTGCGTCTGTATTAGAGACACGAATCACTAACGAATCAGGAGCATATCCCGAAAAATCAGTAGCTAAATAGAAAATAAGAGAGTCGTTCGTGTTCACGCTGAACTGTGGTGAAATTAACCAATCTTCTCCGTCAGGATCATCATACGATATATAGGCACTTGCTGTTCCGTCGTAACTTTCATCAGTTGACCTCTCCCAAACAGCGTCTCCAATAATACTTTGACTTGTCCATCCGGCAGGAGGAAATTGCTCTTCTTCAAAATTTGCGATGTGAAACCCGCTCAACTGGGCATGCAGCGAAATACCGGGAATTAAAAAAAACAGTAAAAAAAGTGCTCTACTGGTAGTAGTTAATAACTTCATAATAATCATTTAATGTTAGTTAAAGGTAAATGTATAAAAGTGGCTACAAATATATAGATTGTTTCTATAATAAGTTGTTGAATAACTGTATAAAATTACCTTAAGAGCGGAATAGCTTCATATACAGGTTCAGTTGATTTTTTTATCTCTCATGGATAATCCTTACTGGAAAGAAAAATAATGAAACAGATAATTTTATAAATCAAGATATTCTCTGTATAACAGAAGAAAACAATCGTTCTTTAATCCAACAGTTTGAAGGATTGAGATAGTTGTTCAAACATCGATTTGTATTTCATTTTTCTGTCGCCAAGTGTCCAGGCCATCACCATATATAACTTATCCTGTCCTTCAATAAAGGTGAAGAAATAGGCAATATCCAGATCCAAACCTTCAGGTATGCCGTCTAACTCAACATATTCAGCATCCAATCCGTTAATCGTTAAACTTTTGGGTTTTGTCTGTTTCTTCAGGTTAATTCCTTCCATGAGAAATAAAAGCTGAGTTTTGCGATAATTTTCTATTGTTGACATTGAATTATCATATTCACCCAATTCCTGAAAAGCGTTCACAAAGTCTTCTTTCGATTCATCAATGATAATGACATAGGTTTCTTTATAGATATTCTGATACTGTAAAGATGCTTCTGCGTTCAGATCTTTGGCGGGGGTCATGTAATCAGGAACGCTGACTTCGTATTCATTATTGATGGATACCGGATTAAACGATATTTCCTCTTGAGCTTCTTTTACGTTTTCACTTGTTGGATTACCGGAATCTCCATTAATACAAGAAGTAAAAATAGGTCCTATTGCTATTGCGAAAATCAGTGCCAGATTCTTTTTCATTTTGTAATTAGTATTAGAACAATAGTAATAAACAGAGTTGATAATTAAAACTTATTGTTGTGTTTGTTTTTCAGTTAAATTTTCGAGTGCCAATATACTTTTTTTATTTGAAAAACAGGTTTGTATCTTGATAATAAGGTGTTAGTATAGTGCTGATTGGTGCCTCAAAGATTACTTTGATGAGTTACTTTCCAGTCCTGATGAAGTAGGGCGTATATAGCGTCATCCACCCATTTTCCGTGTAACAATAAACTTTGTCTGAAGTGTGCTTCCTTTCGAAATCCGAAGCGCTTTACTAACTGTTCTGCTTTTTTATTTTCCGGATCTATTGAAGCAATCACTCTGTGTTTGTCAAGTGTTATAAAAAGGTAATTAAGTATTGTTTGTAAAGCCTCTGTTGCAAAACCATTATGCTGAAAGTCGTTGTGTAATGTGCAGCCTATTTCGACCTGTTTATTTTCTTTTCCGAAAAAATGAAGTCCTAAATCACCAATCAACTTAAGTGTGTCAATGTTGATGATCACCAGCTGATACCAGGTTTCAGGTTGATTAATCTCTTTTTGACTTTTAAGGATAAAGGTTTCTACTTCATCCGGTGTTTTGGGAATCCACCCCTGGTATTGGTTAATAACTTTATCGGAGCGATAAGCGAAAATAGCATCTTTGTCTTTCAACTGCACAGGTCTGAGTAGAAGCCGTTTTGTTTGAAGTTGTAACATTGTTTGTTTTTGATGGATAGGTGAGATTTATTTACGAATCTTCTCTCTTTTTTAGCTCCTTTATCAAATTTTGAGAAGATTTAATCCGGGCTTCGATAACCGAATTTTTGATTATCCAATTGGGAGCACCTTTTCCCGGGTTGAAAGAAGCGATATATTCTATTTCCAGATTACCCGGAGCTAATTCCGTGATCTTCCAAACAGCATGGTAATCATGAACACGTACCTTTCCCTTTTGTAAAGGGTAGTCGTTAGCTTTCCCTTCCATTGTAATCGAATAACAATTCTCTTTTTCTTTGCGTTTTGTTACAGTGAATGCAGCATCTCTGTCAGAAGCCGGCCAGGGAGCTTCGGTTACTGTATAGCCGAGTAATACAGTGCCGCTGACTTTGCGAACTACTTTTGATTCAACACAGTTGGGAAGCCAGTTTTTAAAGTTTGCAATGTCAAAGACGAGATCGACTGCTTCCCGGAAAGAAGACTTAACGGTAAACACAGTTCTGTATTCATAATAATCTTTTCCACTTTTCATGCGGGAATAAGCACGGATATTATCAATCGTTTTTTCCTGTGACCAACTTTCCTGACTACTTCCTGAAATAGAAGTACCCAGCATGAAGAAAAGACAAATAAAAAAATAGTGTAGTACCATAAAAATAACAGTCTATCTAACAAACATCTAAAATAGGAAAAAGTGATGAATAAGGTGTGGTTTTTTAATCAGGAGGAGGAAATTCAATGGATAATGCATTCCCCTGAGGAAGATTCCGGTAAGGAGTAAATCGGGTAGAATACGACGGATATTTTGAACGAAACGGTACTGACTTATGATCAGGTATAGAGTAGAAGAAATAATCACGTAGGACAGAACTGGATAATTTCAGGAATTGTAAGTGATTATATTCGAAAATTGTATCTTGATATACGAGAGTTTGGCTCTCTCGATGCCCATGTATAGAGGTGAACACAGATTTAGTAGCACTGTTTCGCACATCAATCAACGCATTGATATATTGATGAATAAATAGTTTATCACGTAAACTTATTGTTATGAGTAGCGAAGAGTCCCTATTAGAAGAGGTAAGGATTTTGATAAAATTAGTATCGGTAAGTTCAATATCTATCTTTTTCCTTCTGAAAGTAATGTCTAATCGAAAGTAGCGAAAGGATTCAGGAAGTTGAGTAGGGTAGTGTTGAAAGTATAATCGGGTAGGAAATATAGCTGATGTCGAAACTTTTTCTAGTTGAAAAAGATGAGAGGACAACCGTTTTATTCTGTAGGCTACTGTATCTTGTTGGATGGTTTGGGAACTATCAGGTATGAGGTTGAATAAAAACAGTGAAGAAAACAGTAATGTATCACCAGAAAGAAGAGGGTGTATTCTTTTTGCAAAAAATGAGTTAGAATTTTTTTCGCTTTCAGGAATAGGGAAGTAGTAAAATATGTCTCCTAAAGAATCGGGATGAAGCCCGATCTTTCCAACACCGGTTAATTGCTGCTCTAAGCTTACTTTCTGCTGTGGTAAGGAGCAATTTATGGGTTCTTTTTCGGGTAGACAAGAAGTAATAAGGAACAGAAGAAATAGTAAGAGGAGGAGTGTATGATTCATAAGTTGCTTTTTTATTCTCGCGCAAAATCTTTGCCAATATGTAAAGATTGATTAAAAACTATTTTTTAGTTTTTAGAAAGGAATTTTTCTACTCTTGTAAAGAAAAAACAAATATGATTGTTCCGGATGATATATACGAGACGGTTTTTGTACAAAATCTGTTTGATAAGATGAGTAAGACGTATTCAGGAATGAATACGGTAACGTCGTTTGGTTTTAGTAATCGCTGGAGAAGACAATTTTTAAAAGAGATTGATTTATCGAATGCAGACGTTGTAGTTGATTTAATGTGTGGGATGGGTGAGTGTTGGAAGTATATTTATAAAACAGCACCTCATGAGACAAAAATTGTCGGACTCGATTTCTCTGAGGGAATGATAAGGTTAGCCGAAAGAAATAAAAAGCAATTTAGTGAGAAGAATATTTGCTTACTAAGAGAGAATCTTTTTGAGAACAGTATTCCTGACAATTCTGCTTCACATGTAATTTCCGGATTTGGTTTGAAAACATTCTCCGAACAACAACTGTGTGATTTAGCAAGTGAGGTGAAACGTATACTTAAGGAAGAAGGGGAGTTTTCTTTTATTGATGTATCCGTACCCGGGTCAGAGGTCCTACGATTCTTTTATATGTTATATCTGAAACGAGTCATTCCTTTTATCGGAAAATGGCTGCTGAACAATTCCGATGAATATAAGATGTTGGGGATTTATACGGAGAAATTCGGAAATGCAGAGCAGGTACTTCGTATTTTTAAAGAAAGCGGACTGGAAGTTGAATATGTTGAGTACTTCTTTGGATGCGCTTCGGGTATCAGAGGTAAAAACTTAGGTTGACAACAACTAATATGTGTTTAGCGAGAAAACTGATAAAACACATTTTTTCTCCCGGTAAAAACGCCAACTTTGCCTGAAAAATTAAATTATGTGGAAAAAATTGACATCAGATGAAATAAAGAACAGAGTATTTGGAGCGCTGGAAAACACAGTAAACTATTATGAACAATCTGTTTTAGGAGTTCCGGCATCTCATCTTGATAGTCAGGTTTTTTATCAGGGAGCTTCCTTCCTGAAAGAGGCTCCCTTTATTTCAACTCTGGTGCGAAATCCAAATCATATCGGGTGTCATACATTGGGTAAATCAGAGAGTTTTTTTAAGGGAACTCAGGAAATTGAAAAAGAATTAATCGAGGTTTGTGCTGTTGATATTCTGAAAGCAGAACCAAATACTTCGGATGGTTACGTAGCTTCGGGTGGGACAGAAGCAAATATGCAGGCAATCTGGATTTACCGGAATTATTTTAAACAAGAAGCGGGAGTAGCCAACGAGAATATCGGGATAATTTGCAGTACGGATAGCCATTACTCGATGGACAAAGCCGCAAACGTGTTCTCTATTCATATCGAAAAAGTAGAAGTACAGGAGGATGACAGGAGTATTTCTGCAGTATCTGTTAGATCAGCTATTGAGTGTCTTAAAACAAAAGGAGTAACACACTTCATTGTCGTTGCGAATATGATGACAACCATGTTTGGAAGTGTCGATTCGGTAGATACTTATACAGAGGTGTTAGATGAGATGAAGGTTTCCTATAAGTTGCATGTAGATGGAGCCTATGGTGGATTTTATTATCCGTTTACAAACAAGGGTACGAAACTGTCATTTTCAAACCCTAAAGTATCATCCGTTACATTGGATGCTCATAAGATGCTACAGGCTCCTTATGGTACAGGAATATTCATTTGTCGCAAAGGCTTGATTCAGTTTACAAATACAAAAGAAGCCAGTTATGTGGAAGGTGAGGATTATACACTGATCGGAAGCCGGTCAGGAGCTAATGCTGTAGCCATCTGGATGATCCTGATGACGTACGGTCCGTTTGGATATAATGAAAAGATTTTAATCTTACAGAACCGTACGGACTGGTTGTGCAAAAGATTGGATGATCTGGGGATTGCATATTACAGAAATCCATATAGTAATATTGTTACAATTCGTGCAGAGTATGTAAAGCCTGAGACGGCACATCGGTTTGGGTTGGTTCCGGATAATCATCACAATCCGAATTGGTATAAGATTGTGATTATGGAGCATGTAACGACTGAACGATTACTTCCTCTTGTTCAGGAATTATAACTTCTGAAAAACAGCGATTATCACAAACAGGCTGTAAAAGGCTTTATAATCACTTGTTGTTAAAGTGAGGTTTTATTGTGTGGCTTTCCTTACATTTGCTACATGATAACGAAAATAATTTCTTCAAACTTTCGGTTGGCAATTCTTAGCGGACTGCTTCTGGCTCTTTCGTTTCCACACATCGGGGGAATGAATCTGGTAGCTTTGGTGGCATTGATTCCTCTTTTTCTTGCTGAAGATCGATTATCAGAAAAGAAACACAGTGGTTGGAAGATGCTGGGAGTAGGTTATGTGTCATTTTTCGTATACAATCTGTTGACAACCTGGTGGATTTATTTCGCAGATCCGATTGGAGCTATAATGGCTGTTTTAGCAAACTCTTTGCTGATGGCACTGGCATTTTGGGTATTTCATTTTGCAAAAAAAAATATAGGAAGAAATCAGGGGTATATTGCTTTTGTATTTATTTGGATGGCTTTTGAATACCAGCATTTTAACTGGGAGTTATCCTGGCCCTGGTTGAGTTTTGGAAATGTTTTTGCTAATGCACCGATTCTGGTACAGTGGTATGAGTGGACAGGTGTCACCGGTGGAACGTTGTGGGTGCTGCTTGTTAATCTTCTGATCTATAAATTGCTTCGTAACAAGTACGTACACAGGCAGGAATGGAGTGCTTTAAAAAAGCTGGTAGGATTAATTTCGCTGGTTATTTTACTTCCGATTGTTGGTTCCATCATCAGATATGTTACGTATGATGAGAAAAAGAATCCAGTGGACATAGTGGTGACTCAGCCGAATATAGATCCCTATGTAGAGAAATTTGGTCCGCAAATGCTAAGTTGGCAGGAACAATTGGATCGAATAACAATCAGTGCAAACAAAGTAATAGACAGTTCAGTTGATTTTGTTTTGGCCCCTGAGACAGCGATACCTTTTGAACTGGATGAGGCTACTTTTTCGAGAACCATTATATACGAATATTTGGATAGTGTACTACAATCCTGGAATGGTCCTGATCTGTTAATAGGTGCCTCAACTGTAAGGATCTTTGATGCTAAAAATTCATATGTTTCCCGCTTAATGAAAGACGGTAGATTTTATGAGTCCTATAATACTTCTGTCCACATGGGGAGAAATCATCCGCTGCGGTTTGTACATAAATCTAAACTGGTATTGGGAGTTGAGAAAATTCCTTTTGCATCCATGTTTCCGTTTCTTGAAAATTTTGCTCTGGATTTAGGTGGTGCCAGTGGAAGTCTGGGCGTGGAAGAAAAAGCGGTAACATTAGAAGGAAAAGGCGTTGAATTTGCTTCTTTGGTGTGCTATGAATCAGTTTACGGAGATTTTGTATCACAGTTTGTAAATGAAGGAGCAGAGATCTTGTTTGTAATAACAAATGATGGGTGGTGGAAAGATACTCCGGGCTATAAACAACATTTTGATTTTTCGCGTTTACGAGCGATAGAAACAAGAAGATCTATTGCCAGAAGCGCCAATACAGGGATTTCCGGTTTTATTAATCAGCGCGGAGATGTGATCCAACAATCTGGTTGGGACGAACAAATTGCATTGAGACAAACATTGAACCTGAATGCTGAACAAACCATTTACGCAACGTATGGTGATATTCTGGGACGCGTTTCCTGGTTTGTTACGATGTTGGTCATGATTCTTACTGTCGTTCGTTATCTTAGAAAATTCGGGACAAAAACCCCATACGGAGGAAGAGAAGAATAAAAATGAATACCTTCCTTTCCGGAGAGCAGATCGTTCGAAAATCCTTCTAAATTGACAGAAGCGTACTTTCTTACCATTGAAAATCGTACATTTGTGGCTAAAATTGCAGGTTTTGATTATTCAAATAGGTGATAAAAAATTCAGACCTTATCTTTCTACAGAAGAGATTGCTCGGGCTGTCTCACATGTTTCTGAAGTTTTGAATGAAAAGTATAATGGAAAACAACCGATTGTACTTGGCGTGTTGAATGGAGCTTTTATGTTCTGTTCTGATTTGGTCAAAACACTAACTTGCGGACCGGAGATTCACTTTGTGAAAGTATCCTCTTATGAAGGAACTGCCTCTTCGGGAAATTTATCACGTCTGATAGGAATTTCAGCAGAGCTTAAAGACAGACATGTTATTCTTGTAGAGGATATTGTAGACACAGGTTTGACAGTGGATGTACTGCGGAAGGAATTGGCGGCAATGGAGCCAGCTTCTGTAGCGGTTGCCACTTTATTATTCAAACCGGACGCTTTCCGGGGAAGTCAAAAACCGGATTATACAGGATTGGAAATCCCTAATGATTTTGTGGTCGGATATGGATTGGATTACAACAACCTGGGGCGAGAGCTCCCTGAGTTGTACGTTATAAATGATTAACTTTGAGAAAATAGCAAATATATGTTGAATATAGTATTATTTGGCCCTCCGGGAGCAGGGAAAGGAACACAATCAGAAAGACTGGTAAACAAATATGAATTGGTTCACTTGTCGACCGGAGATATTTTCAGAGCAAATATTAAAGGGGGAACAGAATTGGGTACCCTGGCCAAAAGCTACATCGATAAGGGGCAGTTGGTTCCGGATGAGGTAACGATTGGAATGTTGGAAAGTGAAGTAGAAAAATACCCGGAAGCAAAAGGGTTTATTTTTGATGGTTTTCCAAGAACTACAGCACAGGCCGAAGCTTTGTCAGCTTTTTTGAAAGAGAAATCAACAGAAGTTCATTTGATGGTAGCACTTGCTGTTCCGGAAGATGAATTGGTTAAGCGACTGCTTTTACGAGGAAAAGATAGTGGGCGTGCGGATGATCAGGATGAAACGATCATTAGAAACCGAATCAAAGTGTACAATGATCAAACTGCTGTTGTTGCTGATTTTTATGCCGCTCAGGATAAGTTTGTTAGTATTGACGGAGTTGGTTCTATTGATGAGATTTCAGAGCGTTTGTATACAGCAATAGATAAGGCTGCAAAATAGAGAATAGTAGAGATGGCAACCAATTTCGTAGATTACGTCAGGATTCACTGTAAATCCGGTAAAGGAGGAGCAGGCTCTCGTCACATGAGACGGGAGAAATATATTCCAAAAGGAGGTCCTGATGGAGGAGATGGGGGGCGTGGGGGACACGTTATTCTGAAAGGAAACAAGCAAATGTGGACCTTGTTGCATCTTAAGTACCGTAAACACATCAAGGCAGGTCATGGTGATGCCGGATCAGGAAATCTGAAAACCGGAGCACAAGGAGAAGATGTGTATTTGGATGTTCCTCTGGGTACTGTCGTAAAAGACGGTGAGACAGGAGAAGTCTTATTTGAGATTACCGAAGAAGGAGAGGAAAAGATCGTAATGAGTGGAGGACGAGGTGGATTAGGAAATAACCACTTCAAAACATCTACGAATCGTACTCCTGAGTACGCTCAGCCGGGAGAGGATCACAGAGAGGGGTGGGTCATTCTTGAGCTAAAAGTACTTGCCGATGTTGGCCTTGTCGGTTTTCCAAATGCAGGGAAAAGTACTTTGTTGTCTGTGTTATCGGCTGCAAAGCCGGAAATTGCCGACTATCCGTTTACCACGTTGACACCTAATCTGGGTATTGTGGCATACAGAGGACACCAGTCGTTTATTATGGCTGATATTCCGGGGATTATAGAGGGAGCTCATGAAGGAAAAGGATTGGGGCATCGGTTCTTGCGTCATATAGAACGTAACTCACTGTTACTTTTCCTTGTTCCGGTTGATGCGGACAGTATTCGAAAGGAGTATGAGGTTCTTGAAAATGAGCTACGGATGTATAATCCGGAGTTATTGGATAAGCAAAGAATCCTTGCAATTTCAAAAGCTGATATGCTGGATGATATCATGAAGGAACAAATGAAGTCAGATATCCCCGAAAATATACCTTATGTCTTTATCTCGTCAGTAGCTCAACAGGGATTGGAAGAGTTAAAAGATTGTATCTGGCAGGAACTTCATAAATAGTGATGGAGTGGTTGGAACATATTGACCAACAACTACTATTACTTATTAATAGCGGGCATACACCATTTTTGGATACATGTATGTGGGTGATTAGTGGGAAGTTTACATGGATTCCATTGTATCTGTTTCTTATTTATCTTGCGTATAGACAATATGGAGGGAAGGGAGCTGCGCTGTTTTTAGTCTGCGCAATACTGGGAGTGGCAATTGCTGACCAAACCAGTGTGCACCTTTTTAAAAACGTGTTTGAACGATACAGACCTTCACATAATCTTGACTTGCAACACTACTTACACTTACATAAATTTCCAGACGGAAGTTTCTACAAAGGAGGACAATTTGGTTTTGTATCATCACATGCAGCTAATTTTGGGATGATGGTGACATTCGCTCTTCTGGTTTTGAAGAAAAATAAACCACTCATTATCGGACTGCTGGTAGCTCATGTTCTTGTTATTTATAGCAGAATGTATCTGGGAGTTCATTATCCTTCAGATGTGTTTGTTGGCACATTAGTCGGTTTGCTGGCTGCTCTTTTGCCGGTATTTATCTTTAAAAAAGTTATTCCTGCCCGAAAAAAGACGAGTAGTGTTTAATAATTAACAAGATATACGGAAATATAAAATAATAAAGCAACCTTTACTGTTTCATAACGTTTATGAAATATCTATTTCAAATGAACTATGAAAAACTACTTTATTATTACAGCCTGTTTTGTGCTAATGTCATCTCATTCTTTTTCTCAGGATTCTTTTAGTCATGAGGCAAAGGCTGTTATTACAAAGGTTTCAGAACAAACCTATCAGTTTGAACATACTATAGAATATGTTCCAGAGTTGGAACAACGATTAATCGACTATTCTAACCGTGATCGCTTACTAATTACAGACTTATCAATCGCAGGGGGTGTTTGCATTTTTTCATTCGGTGAGGATGTGACACAGGAAGAAAAGGAAGAGACGTTTCTTTTTCTAGTCAATGGGATGAGTTTCAAAAGATATGATTTGGAGGAATAGTTATGATGAAGAAAATAAGTGTCGCGTTATCGCTTTTATTTTGCTCAACACTACTGAATGCTCAGTGTAATGTTGAAACGTCGGTTTGTCAGCAGGGGCAGTCTCAACCATTTGATTTCTTGCCGACGACAGGTCCGTATGCCGGGGGGAGTTTTGCTGATGCAGGATGCGCAACAGGAATGGCCGGAAATCATGATTACGGATTTATAACATTGAACATTACTTCCGGAGGGCCACTAAACCTTTTGGTAGACGGGAGTTCTAATTCCGGCTTTGTGGATGTTGCAATTTTTAATATACCCCCAGGAGTGTCACCATGTGATGCAATTCTGAATCCGGCGAATGCCATTGGTTGTAATTACGCTTCTAACTCAGGAGGATGTGTACAGTTCGGTACAGCATTTCCTTGTGGATCCAGTGTTCCTGCTCCGAATGTTACCGCCGGACAGGAAATCATGATCATTGTACAAAATTTTTCAACTCCGGGTAGTAACTCTTTTACGTTGGAGTTAGGTCCTTTGCCCGGGGCGCAGTCAGGAATACCTGATGCAACAATAAGTCCGGTTTCAGGGCCTATATGTACAAGTGATTCTCCTTTTCAGCTTGTTGCTAATAATATGGGAGGAAATTGGAGTGGACCGGGAGTTTCTTCAGATGGTACGTTTAATCCGGCAGCGGCAGGACCAGGGACGCATACAATAAATTATACAATTGGTGTAGTTCCCTGTACAGATTCTGATCAGACAACCATAACAGTGCTTCCGGAAGCTATTGTTGCAGTTGATGTAGATGGACAGGGAGGTGAAACAACTATTTGCCAGGGAGAAACAGCTATTATCTCTGCTTCCGGAGCATCAACGTATGTTTGGGACAATGGATTGGGAGCAGGAAGTTCACATACGGTATCCCCAATGTCTACAACAGTATATACCGTTACGGCAACGAACAGTGATGGATGCTCGGTTACAGAGACAGTTACAGTTAATATATCTCCTACTCCTGTTGTTTCGTTAAGTCCAGACGAAATTATATGTATTGATGGAACAACTACTATTTCTGCATCAGCAACTGGAGGATCGGTTTTTGAATTTCATTGGGGGCACACCTCTGATTTAGGAAGTAATCAATCTATTTCACCAATAACACCGGGAGAATATACCGTTTATGCAGAAAATGAATTTAATTGTATTTCGGAACGGGATACGGTATTGATTGATCTTTATCCTCTGCTTTCTGCTACAATTTCGCCTAACGATACGGTTTGCCCTACACAGATAGGAACACTAAGGGTACTAAATGTTTCAGGGGGAAATGGAGGACCGTATTCGTATGAGTGGAAAGATTCTGACGGAATGGTAGTTGGAACATCACAAGTATTATCAATTGAGATTAGAGAGACTTCGGATTACACAGTAACCATTTCAGACGGTTGCACTACACCTGAGGTTGAATTAACGGGACGTATTGCAGCAGCGGAAGTACCGGGTGTAGATTTTTCTGTAGATAATACGGAACAATGTCCTCCTGCAACTTTTGTGTTTAAGAATGAAACAGATCCAAGTCTATCTGATCAATTATTTTGGCAATTTGGAAACGGACCATATTATGAGAATGAGTCGGTAATTCACATGGAAGAAGACAGACCGGGATCATATAATGTAAGGTTGATTGTCGTTTCACCTGAAGGATGCCGAGACACATTGAAAAAAGAAAAATTCTTTACTGTTTTTGAAGACCCGATAGCAAAATTTGCATGGTCTCCTTTCAATCCAAAGGTAACATTACCCGAAGCTGTTTTTACGAATCAGTCTTATTTAGGCAATGAATATGAGTGGACATTTGAAGACGGAGAGCCGGCTGTTTCAATGGAAGAAAATCCGGAAGTGAAATTTCCGGAGGAGAAACCGGGAGAATACCTTGTAACCTTGAAAATCACTTCGGAGGACGGTTGTACCGATTCGACAGCCAACTTGATTGCTATTGTTCCGGATATATTACTGTATGTGCCTAATACATTCACGCCGGATGGTGATAAGTTTAATGAGAAGTGGAGAGTTCATGTCGACGGGATTGATGATCAGGGATTTGAATTGGTTGTATATAACCGCTGGGGTGAGATCATGTGGGAATCACATCACCCGGAGGCGGAATGGGATGGAACTTATGGAGGAAAACCGGTTCCGGAAGGAAATTATATCTGGAAAATCAAAGCGGTGGATCGTACTACAGATAAGAAATATGAATATAGTGGACACCTAAATGTTCTTCGCTAAAATCTTCTGAATAGATGAAAATAAAAAGGTTCCTGTTAGGGGAACCTTTTTTTGATTATTAACTTTGTAACCGATACAAAATCGAATAGAATGACATTAGAAGAATTTCATCAGGACATACAACAGGGAATACCTACGATAATCCCGGAAAAACAACCTGTAGACCCTACGGTTAACCATGCTCCGAAACGAAAAGACATACTTACTCCGGAAGAAAAGAAACTGGCAGTTCGTAACGCATTACGCTATTTTCCGAAAGACCAGCATACAGAGTTGATTAATGATTTTCTTGATGAGTTGAATACGTATGGTCGTATCTATATGTATCGCTATCGGCCTCAATACAAAATGTATGCGAGAAGCATTAGTGAGTATCCCGGTAATTCTGAGCAGGCAAAAGCGATCATGTTAATGATCCAAAATAATCTGGATCACGCGGTCGCACAACATCCGGATGAATTGATTACTTACGGAGGTAATGGAGCTGTTTTCCAGAATTGGGCGCAGTACAGGTTGACCATGAAATACTTGTCCGAGATGACGGATGAGCAAACTTTGGTAATGTATTCAGGGCATCCGATGGGATTGTTTCCATCACATAAAGATGCTCCCCGCGTTGTGGTGACGAATGGAATGATGATCCCGAATTATTCAAAACCGGATGATTGGGAGCGTTTTAATGCACTAGGAGTAACCCAGTATGGACAAATGACTGCGGGATCATATATGTATATCGGTCCACAGGGAATTGTACATGGGACGACGATTACCGTATTAAATGCCGGAAGAAAAATTGCGAAAAACGGAGAAGGACTTGCCGGAAAACTTTTTCTTACTGCTGGTCTGGGCGGGATGTCGGGGGCACAACCAAAAGCCGGAAATATAGCAGGTTGTATTTCTGTTACAGCAGAAGTCAATGATAAAGCAACTATTACCAGACACTCGCAAGGTTGGGTCGATGAAGTAATAGGTGACCTGGATGAATTATGTGATCGGGTGAGAAAAGCGAAAGAGAATAAGGAAATTGTTTCTATTGCTTTTAAAGGAAATGTCGTTGATGTTTGGGAAAAGTTCCTGAAAGAAAACATATATGTGGACTTAGGTTCGGATCAGACTTCATTGCATAATCCATGGGCAGGTGGGTATTATCCTGCTGGAATGACCTATGAGCAGTCAAATGAAATGATGGCAGTTGAGCCTGAAAAGTTCAAAGAAAAAGTACAGGAGTCCCTGAGAAGACATGCTGAGGCAGTAAATGCACATGCGGCAAAAGGAACCTATTTCTTTGACTATGGAAATGCGTTTCTTTTGGAGGCCTCTCGTGCAGGTGGCGATGTGATGGCTGAGAATGGAATAGATTTCAAATATCCTTCTTATGTACAGGATATATTAGGTCCCATGTGTTTTGATTTTGGGTTTGGACCTTTCCGTTGGGTCTGTGCTTCAGGGAAACCGGAAGATCTGGCAAATACCGATAAGATTGCACTCCGTGTAATGGAAGAAATTAAAGCCAAATCACCGGAAGAAATCCAACAGCAAATGTCCGATAATATCCAATGGATCGTAGGTGCGCAAGAGAATAAACTGGTTGTAGGAAGTCAGGCTCGTATTTTATATGCTGATGCGGAAGGAAGAATGAAAATTGCAGAAGCGTTTAATAATGCGATTGCTGCTGGAGAAATCGGGCCGGTTGTTCTCGGAAGAGATCACCACGATGTTTCCGGGACAGATTCTCCTTATCGCGAAACATCAAATATCTATGATGGATCACGATTTACTGCAGATATGGCGATTCAGAATGTTATCGGAGACTCTTTCCGTGGTGCAACATGGGTTTCTATCCATAACGGTGGAGGAGTAGGTTGGGGAGAAGTAATTAACGGAGGTTTCGGAATGCTTCTGGATGGTTCAAAAGAAGCGGATAGAAGACTTAAAATGATGCTCCACTGGGATGTGAACAACGGAATTGCCCGTCGTAACTGGGCCCGAAACGAAAATGCAATGTTTGCTATTAAGCGTGCGATGGAAGTTGAACCACGACTAAAAGTAACACTTCCCGAATTGGTTGATGACAAACTACTGGAAAGTGCTAACTTGTGATAGTTATCTCTTTGAGATACGAAAGAAAAATTAACTTTGTAAGTATTCAAATAAACTGAGACATGAGTAAATATGATGTGACCATAATAGGTTCAGGACCCGGAGGATATGTCGCAGCTATCCGTTGTGCACAGCTGGGAATGAAAACGGCGATAATTGAAAAATATGCTAATCTGGGAGGTACATGTCTGAATGTAGGATGTATTCCATCTAAAGCATTATTAGATTCTTCGGAGCATTTTCATAATGCGAAGCACAATTTTGCAAAACACGGAATTGTGATTGAAGAACCTAAAGCTGACCTGACACAAATGATCAAGCGTAAATCAGAAGTGGTTGATCAGACAAGTGGCGGAATCAAGTTTTTGATGGACAAAAATAAAGTTGATGTTCTTCAGGGAGTCGGGTCTTTCGTAGATAAAAATCATGTGAAAGTAACAGATTCTGAAGGAAAAGAAACTACTGTTGAAACAAAATATGCGATTATTGCTACCGGTTCGAAACCAAATTTCTTTCCGGGAATGGAACCAGATAAAAAGCGAATCATTACTTCGACAGAAGCATTGAAATTAGATGAGATACCTAAGAAAATGATTGTCATTGGAGGAGGTGTTATCGGGTTGGAGCTAGGATCTGTCTATGCCCGTTTGGGAGCGGAGATTGAAGTGGTCGAGTTTGCCGATTCAATTATTCCTACGATGGATCGTACGTTAGGAAAAGAGTTGACGAAGGTTTTGAAGAAAGAAGGCTTTAAGTTTAATCTTCAACACCGTGTGCAGAAGGTAGAAAATACTGGTAAAGGAGTTAAGGTTGTTGCTTTGGACAAAAAAGATAATGAAGTAACATTTGAAGGAGATTACTGCCTTGTTGCTGTGGGAAGAAAACCTTACACGCAAGGGCTGGGCCTTGAGAATGCAGGTGTAAAACTGAATGATCGCGGTCAGGTTGAAGTAAATGAGCACCTTCAGACAAATGTACCGGGAATCTACGCAATCGGAGACGTTGTAAGAGGTGCAATGCTTGCACATAAAGCAGAGGAAGAAGGTGTTTTTGTTGCTGAATTGTTAGCGGGACAAAAGCCACACCTTAATTATAATCTGATTCCGGGAGTTGTATATACCTGGCCGGAAGTTGCTGCAGTTGGTAAGACTGAAGAGGAATTAAAAGCTGCAGGAGTTGAATATAAGGTAGGGTCTTTCCCGATGAAAGCACTTGGGCGAGCTCGTGCAAGTATGGATATAATGGGACTGATTAAAATACTTGCTGATAAGACGACTGATGAGGTTCTTGGCGTACACATGATTGCACCGCGTGCAGCAGATCTTATTATGGAGGCTGTAACAGCAATGGAATACCGGGCTTCGGCTGAAGATATTGCACGTATCTGTCATCCGCACCCTACTTTCTCAGAAGCGATTAAGGAAGCTGCTTTGGATGCGTCAGAAGGTCGTCCTTTGCACGTTTAACGATACGAAAATACAATAATAAAAAAGCAGGTTATCAATTAACCTGCTTTTTTTGTGATGGTTGGATTAGAGAAAAAGTTGTTTGTGTTTGTCTGATTTTACGGAATAACCAAAACGAAGAGTTTTACTTTCTTTGCCTTTTAGTGTCATATTCCACTCCAGTATTCCGGTTGTTTCGTTTAACCGGGCTTTTCCTTTGTCGAGAATCTCAATCTCAATTTCCTCATTATTTGTGACAGGAACCTGATCTTCGATTACCAGATGAATAGTTGACGACTTCTGATTTTTAATTTCAATTTCATAGTAGTAAGTAGACATCTTTTGCGATCCCAATAATTTCTCTTTAAAAGATTTTTTATCCATTCGTCTTTTAATTAACACATTCTGATCAATACCAAGCCCCAGGCGTAAAGTATCATTCATAGATCCGGGGTCAAGATAGGTTTCGCCCATATAGGCACCATCAAAAAATACATTGGCGCGTGCTGGAAGAAGCTGAAGATCTTCCAGATTTGTAAGTTCGGCTACCAGATATACAGATTCATTGAGCTTAGGGGCTGCATAATGTCTGAAGGTTGCCGGTAGTTTTTCGTTATTAACCAATATCATGTGCGATTTATTATCAGAAGGAATCGTATAGCTAAGGTCAATAACAAACTCTGCGGAAATCATATGTTGAACTATTGTTGTAAAGTCAGCGCTACTCATACTCTCGGATGCAACTTTATCTTTGGTGGTTTTATATTCCGCCATTTCTTCTTGTCTGCTAAGTCGTTTGTAGGCATCCTGTTGGATGGCGCCGCTTCGAGGTTGTTGGTTGTACATTTGATAATCAATATACCAGGGATGTAGTTCCGGCTTGTTTCTATTTTGATGCGGGTCATTTGTGGAAAGACTTAGTTTGACATTTTTCCAGTTGATTCCCGAATTTTGGTGAATATTTGCTTTATAGGTCAGGTCAATTGTATTTTGAGCACCTGAGCTTCTCAAATCATATTGAGGAGACCAACCTGCGTTGTTGATAAGGTAAGAAAGATTTATTTTCCCGGATACATACTGACCTGCCTGCAATGTTACTATAACTCGGGGGACAGGTTGATTCGTTACAGGGGTAGGTAGCCCATTACTGTTGCCGTAATTTTTTAAAGCTTCTAGTCGTTCCCGCATACGATTTAACTTCTTTGTAGTTTCAACTTCCTGTCGTTCCAGTTTCATTTGAATAGTATTCAATTCATTCATTTTTTTGAAATAGTACTCCAACGCTTCTTTCAGCATAGGGATGGAATCGTTCACCTTTCCCTGTCCTTTAATGGCACCGTTATTTGTGAGTATGAGTTTGGAGGACTTTATTACGGAAATCTGATTATTAATATCCGTGATGGCATAATTAGTATTCGAAATAGAGTCGGTAAGCAGTGTAATACTTTTAGTGATGTGAGCCGGAAATCCGCTTTTATCTATAGGTGCGGGCTCGGGATAATACAATTCATATTTGGAATCCAGAATAACAACATCACCGGAAACGGTTAATTGTAATGTTTGGGGAGAGATATTAGGAGATATCCCTTCAATAATTACCTTGTTTACTCCGGATGAAACAGAGTAGTTGGTTTTATGGTACAACATGGCTCCGCGTGTATAGACTCTTACGTCTGTCAAAGTTGATTGTAATGGTTTTTCCTGAGTTGCCCCAACTTTATTGGTGACCAGAAATGCAGTGAGAATGAATGTGAAACAATATTTCATGATGTTCTATTTTCAATGCGGTACACTTGAAAATAGAATAGGTTCATTTTGTCTAAAAATAATCATGCCCGCCAGAAGACCTGACAGGCACGATTGTGAACTACTACTACACACACTAAACTAGTTGATCAAAATAAAAGTCCTAAACTCAGAGATAAATTCTGGTTATACATATTGTTTCCATTTACCTTACCAATACGTTCTAATCCAAAACTGTGGCGTATGTCGAGGTAAACTGTCTGATTTGATTTTGTCATAGAGTAAAACCCAATTCCGTACAAAAAACCCGGATTAAAGGTGTTCATGTCTTCGAGACGGGTTCGTTCATCGTAATCTCTTAGATTTTCTTCTCTGTATATGTCATGTTGATCACCATATAAGAAGAAATTAAGACTGGGCCCTGCCATAATACCTATGCGAAATTTGTCTCCACCAACACTGAGGTGAGCCAATAAAGGAACGGATGCATACAAGAGATTGGTTCGTGTTACGTAATCGGCAGGTCCAAATTCATTCCAATCCACAATAACCCCGGTTCTGTCGCGGTACATGGATCTGTAATCGAGTAAGAAGTCCGCACTAAGTGCGAAAAAATTAGTGAAATTGAAACGGGATGAAATCCCGGCTGTCGTATGAAAGCCTAAACGTTCTCCGTTGACATCACTTATGCTAATGTCTGATGCTCCCATTCCAAAACGCGGTCCTACCTGAAATCGTCCGATTTGTGCTTCTGCGTATACTGTAAAAAGTAATGACGCAGCTAATAGTATTCTTTTGAGTGATTTTGAATTTTTCATAACGATGCGTTTTTGTTTGCCAGAATAATTTCAACTACTGTTCCATTTCATCTTGTTTTTTGTAAATTAAAGATTAGCAGTGTGTTAAGTTGTCGCAGGGTAATATCTTTTTGTTTCAAAATGAAACAAGTTTCCGAATTTGGAACAAGTTTCTATTAGTGCTATCTTTGGTTGTGAAGAATGGATGCTTTTCTTTTTTAGATAAGGAGTTGTTTAGTAGTGCTTTATGCTATGCCTGCTCTTAGCTGGAAAAGATGTAATTACCTTTTGGTATTCAAATTGAAACACGAAGTGACAAAAATGGGATTATGGAATTATCAGAAAAGAATACAACTAAACGTATAATTTTACTGGTTATAGTAGGGGTAATTTGTGTTTTGGTAACGGCAATTATCTCGAATCGTTATTTGTCCGGACTTTTGAGAGAGGTTTTGCACGAAGCAAAATCTGATCGGGAGGTGCGACTAGTAGGCGAAGTGCAAAAGCGGTTTGCCGAAGCAGAACTTGCACTGCTATCCTTTAAAATGTATAATGACTCTGTTTATTATTTTGGTTACAGAAGGGCGCTTGAAGCACAGGATTCCTTGCGAAATGAATTACGAAAAGGAGAAAGTAATCGTGAAATAGCCGACTTGATGAAGCAACTGGCTGAGCTTTCGGAAGAGAAGGAGGTGGTGCTTGATTCGTTATTCAGGTATGATTTTCTTCCCGATTTTCAAGGGGTGCTGGATGGTTTGGAGAGTGATCTGATTAATATTCCGGTAGTACAGAATGAAAAAAGATTATTGCTTGCACAAAAGAAAATGCGGGAGCGTTACGAAGCTCAGGCAGGTAATGTTTTTGCTAATTTGAGGAATGAGCTAAAGAAAGCGATTCGTATAAGAGAACAGGATTATGCATGGATTCATGCTGAACTGATTAATGTGACGAATCGGATAGCAAAGGTCAGCAGGATGATCACGGAGAAGAAGACCGGTATCACGATGAGTAAAGGAAGCATTGCTGAAAAGAAAGCAGAACAAACAAAAATTATAATTCTTGTTTTTTCATTGATTATTGCCATATTGATGCTTGTTCTTATCTGGTTTATTATTCGTTATCAAAGAAGTGTAAGGGAATCGAGGGAGCAATCGGAAAGAGCAAAGAGAAACGCTGAAGAACTGGCGAAAACCCGGGAAGACTTTCTTGCAAATATGAGTCATGAGATTCGGACTCCTATGAATGCTATTGCTGGATTTACTGATGAATTACTGAAGTCGGATTTACAGCCGGATACTTTCGAATCGTTACTGGTTATAAAGAAGAGTTCGGATCATCTGTTACAAATCATTAATGAAATACTTGATTTTTCTACACTTGAAAAAGGGTCAATGAAATTGGAAGCGGTAAAGTTCGATCCGGCATTAATTGTAGAGGATGTCTTAACGATTGTGAAAACGGGAAGTCTGGAAAAGGGAAATAAAATTGAAGTGACATTTTCGGAGGATGTTCCGGAATGGGTAGTTGGAGACCCGTCCCGCCTCAGACAGATACTGTTGAATCTTGTTGGAAATGCGACGAAATTTACAGAAAACGGACTGATAACAATTGAAGTGAATGTTCAGGAGAGACAATCGGCTTACTGTGAGTTGGTATTTACGATTGCTGATACAGGGATCGGTATTCCCGAAGAAAAACTGGAAGGAATTTTTGATACATTTACGCAGGCCAGTTCAGATACATTTAGAAAGTATGGAGGTTCTGGTTTAGGTCTGTCTATTACAAAACGCCTGGTTGATTTATTTGGAGGGACAATTCACCTCGAAAGTGAGTTGGATAAAGGAACCGTGTTTACAGTTACAATACCTGTTGATTTAGTAGATGATATTTCAGCAACAGATAATCTGAAAGAAGAGGTAGAGGAGAAATTAAATCTAAATGGTTTGAAAGTGCTAATCGTTGATGATAATGAGTTTAACCGGAAGCTACTCCGAACCTTGTTGAAGCGTAATGGAACAGAGACACACGAACTTTCTGATGGAACGGAAGTAATGAGTTATCTGGAGAGTAATCCGATCGATATTATTTTGATGGATTTACGTATGCCTGGAAAAGACGGGAGTCAGACAACAAGAGATTTAAAAGCTGGTCAGGATGAACGCATTGCAGCAATCCCTGTGATAGGTGTATCTGCTACTGTTTCTCCGGAGGAAAAGAAAGAAGCACTGGATTCGGGAATGGTAGCGATGGTTACAAAGCCTTTTACAGAAACACGATTAATACATGTCTTACAAAAATTTGTTCCGTCAAAGTTCAGAGTACCGGTTGGTGAACGATTGGATTTTACAGAGTTGGAATCGCTGGATGAAGGAGGAAATGGTTTTCTGATCGAATTACTGGAGATTTACATATCATCAACAGAAGAGGGAGTTGAAAATCTTGATCGGGCATTTAAAAACCAGGATATACAAGCAATCCGTGAGGCGGCTCATAAGATTGCTTCTCCCAATAAACACATTGGGGCAATGACCTTGTACAATCATTTGAAAGAATTGGAGCGGATGGCTTTCTCGGGAGAAAGTTGGAAGGATCTTCGTGCAGTGATGATTGAAGTCGATGAAGAGTATAAAGCAGTACGGTATATGGTTGAGAAGAAATTAACAGAATTGAAAAGTAAAATATGAACCCGAGCTTAAAAGTTGCAGTTGTTGAGGATAATGAATGGTTTAACAAATTTTTGTGTCACATAGTCAGCTTGATTCAGGAATATGAAGTGCGAAGTTATTTTTCGGGAAATGACTTTTTGAAGGATTTGGATAATTTCAAACCGGACATTGTGTCTCTGGATTATCGTCTTCCGGATATGACCGGAAAAGAGTTGATGAAAAAAGTAAAGGCGGTAGATCCCTCTATAGATATTCTTATTGTGTCAGAGCAGGAAGATGTACAGACCGCTATTGAATTGATGAAAAGCGGAGCATCTGAATATCTGGTAAAGACACGAGAGATGAAGGTGAATTTATTGAATTCACTCCGGCATATTTCTGAAAACCGTCAGCTTAAATCTGAAATCAGAGGTTTGCGTTCGGAGGTAGTGAAGAGACATGATTTCTCTCGTTCTATTATTGGAAATTCTTCGGCTTTACAAAGATCCCTAAAGTTGGTTGAAAAAGCCTTGTCATCAAATATTTCGGTTGTTATCAACGGAGAAACAGGAACAGGTAAAGAAGTTCTTGCAAAAGCAATTCATTATGGTTCCTCCAGAAAAGAGGGAAGGTTTGTTGCTGTAAACGTGGCTGCAATTCCATCGGAACTGATCGAAAGTGAGCTTTTTGGTTTTGAGAAAGGGGCTTTTACACACGCAACCAATAAGAGAATCGGAAAGTTTGAAGAGGCAGACGGAGGGACTTTGTTTTTGGATGAGATAGGTGAAATGCCTCTGGGAGTACAGGCAAAGTTGTTGAGAGTTCTGCAGGAAAAAGAAATTGCACGGCTAGGTAGCAATGTGGAGATAAAAGTGGATTGCAGGATTATAGCTGCTACTCATCGGGATTTGTATGAAGAAGTGAAAAAAGGGAATTTCAGAGAAGATTTGTATTACAGACTTTTTGGTCTAAATGTTATTTTACCTCCACTTCGGGAACGTGATCAGGATGTAATACTACTGGCCGAGTATTTTTGTAAAACATTTGCAGAGGAGAACGGGTTAGAGATAAAACGTTTAAGTGCATCTTCAAGAGAGAAGTTGTTGGATTATTCATGGCCTGGAAATATCAGGGAGTTAAAATCCGTAGTAGATCTTGCCTGTATTTTAACCGATAGTGATACAATTGAACCGGAACATTTGAGTCTGCGTTCTTCAATCGAGACAAAAGATTTGTTAGGAACAAATAAAACATTACGGGAGTATTCAATTGAAATCGTAAAACATTTTCTTGAAAAACATGATAATGATATCAGTAAGGTTTCCCGGCTTTTGGATGTTGGAAGAACTACCATTTACAGAATGTTGAAAGAATCGGAATGAATACTTCAAAATAGAAACAGATTGTTTCATTTTGAAACAGGTTGAATACTTCTTTTTTATGTATTGTTCTGTATATGAGTTTTTTATGTTTTCTGGTATACAACTTGCCAGTTATAAAGGAAATTGGCGAGAGACGAATGAAAACCATAAAAATAATAACTGTAGAAGATGATCCTTACTTTCTCAGAATCATGAACCAAAGTATCCGGAAACTGATTGATAGTCCAGTTTTTGAAGGGTACACATTTGAAATAAAAAGCTTTTCTACCGGACATGAGGCGTTGGAAGAGGTGGCAGTTTCCGTTGATATTTTGGTGATTGATCTGGTTTTACCCCCGACAGGCAAGGGGAAAAATATTCAAGGGCTTGATATTTTGAGAGAGATAGAGGCGAGAAAGAGGCAATGTGATATTATCGTTGTTTCGGGAGAAGTAAATATTGAGCGTGTTTCTGTGTTTTTCGGTAACAGAGTGAGAGGTTTTGTACCTAAGGATGAAAATATGATCAATCGCTTGATCAGACTGGTGGAGGTGTTGTTACTGAAACGAATTGGGTGTGCGGAGATACCCGGACAGAATTAACGAATAGAAGGATGCCTGGTTTAGTTTAATTTGGTTGTATCCCGGACTGGAGAACTTAGGTTAGGGGATTGGTTTTAACTAAACAAAAAAATCCCGGCAATGCAATTGCCGGGATTTTTCTGATATAGAGAGAAAATTTTGTTTGTATTACTTCTTAACAGCGTTTACAACTGCCGCGAATGCATCAGGGTGGTTCATTGCTAAATCAGCTAGCGCCTTACGGTTCAAGTCGATATTATTAGCTTTTACTTTACCCATAAATTCTGAGTAAGACATTCCGTGCATTCTGGCAGCAGCGTTAATACGCATAATCCAAAGAGAACGGAAATTTCTTTTCTTTTGTTTACGACCTACGTAAGCGTACTGAAGACCTTTTTCAACAGCATTTTTCGCTACAGTCCAAACATTTTTTCTACGTCCAAAGTATCCTTTGGAAAGCTTCATCACCTTTTTGCGGCGAGCTCTTGAAGCTACATGATTTACTGATCTTGGCATAATCTTTTGTTTTTTGGAAGAAAGTGTTGTGCTATTTCAACAAACTTAGCTACTCACCTCCGGGTTTAACATTTAACCTCCTCCGGAGAGGATTATTACATTAACAACTGAACTTTGATGTTCGACTCATCTGACTTGTGAACAAGCCCTGCGTGTGTTAATCTTCTTTTTTGCTTAGTGGATTTTTTTGTAAGAATGTGGCTTTTGAAAGCATGTTTTCTTTTAATTTTTCCACTACCAGTAACGGTGAATCTCTTCTTCGCACTGGATTTAGTTTTCATTTTTGGCATTTTCTCTTTGTTTTGAAGTTACCTCTATATCAGATTCTCTTATTATTTCTTCTTGGAATTGATCATAATGGTCATTCGCTTTCCTTCTAGCTTAGGCATTTGCTCCAATAAACCTACATCTTCAAGTTCCTGAGCAAATTTAAGCAGAAGGATTTCTCCACGCTCCTTGAACACAATCGTTCTCCCCCGGAAAAAAACAAAAGCCTTAACTTTATGACCTTCCTCTAAGAACTTACGGGCATGATTCAACTTAAAGTTAAAATCATGATCGTCAGTGTTAGGTCCGAACCGGACTTCCTTCACCGTAACTTTAGATTGCTTGGCTTTTAATTCCTTTTGTTTCTTTTTCTGATCGTAAAGAAATTTCTTGTAATCCAGTATTTTACATACCGGAGGATTGGCATTTGAAGATATTTCTACCAAATCCAATTCTTGTTCCTGAGCCAGTTTCAGCGCCTGAGGAGTAGACATAACAGCTGGTTCCATTCCGTCACCTACTAAACGTACTTCTCTAGCTGAGATGCGTTCATTAATACGATGTTGTTCTTCCTGTTGTCTGGGTTGGAAGCGTTTCTTTGATCCTTTTCTCATTAAAAGTCTCTAACGTTTAATTTAATTTTTCTCTAATTCTTTCTTTACAGCTTCATTAAGAAGAGCAGTAAATTCCTCCACGGTCATAGAACCTAAATCACCTTCGCCTCGTCGTCGTACAGAAACTTTGCTTCCAAGCATTTCCTGTTCTCCTACAATCAGCATGAAAGGGATTTTGTTCAATTCCGCTTCACGTATTTTCTTGCCTATCTTCTCGTTACGGCTGTCAACGAAACCGCGAATATCGGAATTTTTAAGGACTTCCGAAACTTTTTCCGCATATTCATTGAATTTTTCACTAATAGGAAGTATGGCAAATTGTTCCGTTGTAAGCCACAAAGGGAAATCTCCGGCACAATGTTCCAGTAGTACAGCAATAAAGCGTTCCATAGAACCGAAAGGTGCCCGGTGAATCATAACAGGACGGTGTTTCTCGTTATCACTTCCTGTGTATTCAAGTTCAAAGCGTTCAGGAAGGTTGTAGTCGACCTGAATTGTTCCCAGCTGCCATTCACGTCCGAGGGCATCCTGTACCATAAAGTCAAGCTTAGGTCCGTAGAAAGCAGCTTCACCGTATTCAACGATGGTATCAAGGTTTTTCTCCGCGGCAGCCTCAATAATAGCTTGCTCTGCTTTTTCCCAGTTTGATTCTTCTCCGATATATTTTTCCGGTTTCTCCGGATCACGCAAGGAAATTTGAGCCTTGAAATTTTGGAAATCCAATGTTTTGAAGATGTATAGAACAAGATCAATAACCTTTTTGAATTCGTCTTTCACCTGTTCCTGTGTGCAGAAAATGTGCGCGTCATCCTGAGTGAACCCTCGAACACGTGTAAGTCCGTGAAGCTCTCCACTTTGTTCATATCTGTAAACGGTTCCGAACTCAGCAAATCGAATTGGAAGATCTTTGTAAGAACGCGGCAGTGCTTTGAATATCTCACAGTGGTGAGGACAGTTCATCGGTTTTAACAGGAATTCCTCATTAACGTCAGGTGTATGAATTGGACGGAACGAGTCTTCCCCATATTTCGCATAATGTCCTGACGTTACATATAACTCCTTATTTCCAATATGTGGAGTTACCACAGGGTCATATCCCGCCTTTCTTTGAGCTACACGAAGGAACTGTTCCAGTCTTTCGCGTAAGGCAGCTCCTTTTGGTAGCCATAATGGAAGCCCCTGACCTACACGTTGAGAAAAGGTAAATAAACCTAATTCCTTCCCTAGTTTCCTGTGGTCTCGCTTTTTCGCTTCCTCTAGTTTTTCAAGGTACTCAGTTAATTCAGCGTTTTTAGGGAATGTAATTCCATAAATACGAGTCAACTGTTTGTTATTTTCATCTCCCCGCCAGTATGCTCCTGCTATGGAAGTAAGTTTTACAGCTTTGATAAACCCTGTGTTGGGAATATGAGGTCCACGGCACAGGTCGGTAAAGTTCCCCTGTGTATAGAAGGTTATGTTACCGTCCTCAAGATCTTCAAGAAGTTCCAGTTTGTAAGGATCCTGCTTCTCCTTGTAAAAGGCAATCGCGTCATTCTTTGAGATTTCCTGGCGAACATAAGGATTCTTTTGTTTTGCCAGTTCTATCATCTTTTTCTCGATTTTTTCGAGATCTGCCTCTACGATGTGATGGTTTTCAAAATCAATGTCGTAGTAAAAACCATTCGCAATGGGTGGTCCGATTGCTAATTTTATTCCCGGATAAAAGAATTCAAGAGCTTCTGCCATCAGGTGAGCGGATGAGTGCCACATCGTAGACTTACCTTCCGTATCATTCCAGGTCAACAATTGAAGTGTGACATCCGTCGTTAAAGGGCGTGTTGCGTCAATTACCTCATTGTTTACTTTCGCTGCCAGTACATTTCTGGCAAGACCTTCGCTGATGCTTTTGGCTACATCTAACGCTGAGACTCCTGATTCGTATTCCCGAACCGAGCCGTCAGGCAGAGTTACTTTTATCATAATATACTTAATTTTTAACTGCAAATATACAGGAAAAAGCAAATAAAGTATAGCGTTTATGTTAGGAGTTCATGAAATGATATACGGGGTATCAACGGTATAAGATCAACTCTTTTTTGTTGGCGTCAATCTCCCATTTACTGAATTTGTCCAGAATGCCTTTTCCTAATAATAATGCCGAGTCTTCAATAATAGCTATAACGGTGTTGTTTAACGTGTAATCAGCCATGGTAATATTGTCTAAAATGACCCTGTAGGCAACTAATTCTTCATTGTTTGCTGTGAGGTATTATGGATTGACCTGAATACCGGCTCTCATTTAAGGGTGGTACTTACTGAAAAGTTCTTTTTTAAGTGAAACAGTTGTAAAAACAAAGTCGTTGTATTAGAAATCTACTTTTTCATAAAAGTAGATAAATTGGGTGCATAGGTTAAAAATGCTCAGAACTATTGTCTGCATAGGGAGGAAATAAAAGCCCTGATTTTAACTATTGGATTGTCTGTCAGGAGTCGGGTTGATTGTTTTTACTTATATTTACAACTTGAAAAAAAGAGCACGATTGCAATCGTTATAAAGTATGAAAAAAATTCAAATGGTAGACTTGATTACTCAGTACGAGAATATTAAGTCGGATGTTGATGCTGCTATTCAGGAAATTTTATCAAAAGCACAATTTATTAATGGACCTTATGTCAAGCAATTCCAGTCAGATATGGAGGAGTATCTTGGGGTGAAGCACGTGATTCCATGTGCTAACGGAACAGATGCACTTCAAATTGCTCTCATGTCTTTGGATCTTCAGCCGGGGGATGAAGTTATTACACCTTCATTTACCTATATAGCTACTACAGAGGTGATTGCTTTGTTACGCTTGAAGCCGGTTTTTGTAGATGTGAATGAAGATGATTTCTGTATGGATGTTGAACATCTAAAAAAGGTGATCACTTCCAAAACAAAGGCAATTGTTCCGGTTCATTTGTATGGGCAGGCAGCAAATATGGAAGAGATTATGCAGATAGCTGAAGAGAGGGGGGTCAAAGTCATTGAAGATAACGCGCAGGCAATCGGATGTGATTACAAATTCTCAGACGGTTCAGTAAAAAAAACAGGTGCGATTGGACATATTGGAGCAACCTCATTTTTTCCATCAAAGAACTTAGGGTGTTATGGAGACGGGGGAGCTATTTTTACCAATGACGATGAGTTGGCAGCTAAGATGAGAATGATTGCTAATCATGGCCAGAGTGAAAGATACTATCATGATGTTGTTGGATGTAATTCCCGGTTGGATTCAATTCAAGCAGCTGTTTTGGTTGTTAAGTTGAAAAAACTTGATGAATACATTGCTGCTCGGAATAAAGTAGCGAAATACTATGATAGCGAATTATCGAAGATTCCCGGTATAAAAGTTCCGGAAAGAACTCCTCACTCGAATCATGTTTTCCATCAGTATAC